>CAMORY010000077.1 GCA_946624395.1 uncultured Clostridia bacterium
CGAACCCGTTTATTTTTTCGGAGATTTCGGGTGAAAAAATCACGGGCGACGTGCGTACGATAAAAGATTTTGCGATAAAACACTTAAAAAAAGAAGCGGCTCTTTCGGGCGACAAGCGTGCGGCGATAGAGTTTAGAAAATTTATTACTTATTATTTTAAGCACGTGGAAAACTCCAAATCCAAGCGTGCGGAAATAATGCAGTCGGAAAGCGCTGAAAACACCGAGCGACTTTTAAGAGAATATCTTTAACAAAAAAGCCTTTTCCGAAATAGAATATTATAAAGGTCTTTTCGGGGAGCGGCTTAAAATATGGAAATTTGTTTTATTACCGCGGATTCGCTTGATACCGTATGGCAGGAAAAAATGTCCGCGGCGATAAAAAGCGACGTGTTGGTGTTCGGATTTAACGGCTTGGGGCTTGTAAGTTATAAGAAAGAACTCGGCGGCGAAACCGAGTATTTTCAGGATTTGGCGCGGCTTTCGCGCGAACTTTCAAGCGTGGTTATCTGCGGTTGCGATACCGACGCGTACGGGGTGTTCCGCCACTCCGCGGTAATTGCCGACAAGGGTAAGATTTTAGGCGTAAGCGACATGGCGCACGCTTTGGACGACAGCGAATTCGTCGCGGGCGGAAATTTCAGGGTGTACGATACCAGTGCGGGCAAAATCGGCATAATCGTCGCCGAAGACTTGTTCTTTCCGGAGTCCGCAAGGGTGCTTGCTATGTGCGACGCGGATATTATAATATGCGTATTCAAAAAACTCGACGGACCTATGCCGCAGATAATGCTACGCGCGGGGGCGTTCGCTAACGGCGTGTCAATGGCGCTTTGCGCCAAAAATTATGCGGCGGTCGCGGATATAAAGGGGAATATCGTTCTTTCGGGCGGCGGTAAAATCATAAAGAGCAAAATCAAAATCGAAAAGGATTTTCATTTAATAAGTTTAAGACAGCGCGGGCTTTACCGCGACTTTAATTCGGGATATTAAAAAGGCAGGAAAAATTTATGGCGCTTAACATCGTGTTGGTAGAACCGGAAATTCCGCAGAACGCGGGAAATATTGCGAGAACCGCGGCGGTCGCGGGTTGCACGCTGCATATGGTACGCCCGCTCGGCTTTGAAGTTTCGGACAAGTACTTAAAACGGGCGGGGCTTGACTATTGGCATCTCGTCGACATTTATTATTACGACAGCATAGAAGAAGTTATGGACAAGTTCTATAACGGCAAAAATTTCTGGTTTTTCTCAACGAAAGCCAAAAACATACACTCTGAAGTACAGTATCACGACGGCGATTTTCTCGTGTTCGGGAAAGAAACCAAAGGGCTTCCCGAAGATTTATTAAAAAAGCACTATGACGAGTGTGTGCGGCTACCTATGCGCGAAGAAACGCGGTCTCTTAACCTTTCCAACTCGGTTTGCGTGGGCGTTTACGAAGCGCTGCGGCAGTTAAATTACGCGGGACTTAAAACCGAAGGCGAAATTCCCGCGCGTTAGGGCGGTAAAACGTTTGACAAAATCCGTAAAAATCCTGTATCATTACAGTGGTATTAAGTTGCGGACAGATTGATTTTTTACTATTGATTTTAACTTTAAGGAAGAAATATGGGTAATTCGATATACGCAAACGCGTTTTTTATGCTGGGCGGTATAGCGGTTATGATGTTCGGTATGCGGACTATGGGCGCTAACCTTGAACGCATTGCCGGCAACAACGTTAAAAAGATGCTCGGCGGCATAACCAATAACAGACTTGCGGGCGTGGGGATAGGCGCTGCCGTTACGGCGATAATCAACAGTTCCGCGGCGACGACCGTTATGCTTGTAGGTTTCGTTAATATCGGTTTAATCACTCTTACGCAAGCCGCGTCGGTCATAATGGGTGCGAATATCGGTACTACCATTACCGCACAGATACTGTCTTTATCGGGAACGGACGGCGTGGATATCGCCTCAATCGCGGCACTTGTTGCCGCGGCGGGTATGGTGATGGCGCTGTTTTTTAAAAACGACAGAATAAACAAAATCGGCTATATTCTTTTGGGACTCGGGTTTATTTTCGTCGGTTTAAGGATTATGAGTACCTCGGTAAGCGGCATTATTTATGAAAGCGGCGAGTTAAGACCCGTTTTCAAGACCATATTCCAGAAAGACCATTTTCCGCTACTGCTCGTTTTAATAGGAATTGTATTTACCGCCCTTATACAAAGTTCGGCGGCACTCACCGGTATACTTATAGCAATCGGCGGGGCGCTGAAACTCGAAACGGCGGTATTTATTATTTTAGGGTCGAATATCGGTACGTGTATCACGGCACTGATATCGTCTATAGGCACGTCAACGAGCGCTAAAAGAACGGCGATTATTCACCTTTTGTTTAACCTTTTCGGCTGTCTTATCTGTATTGCGCCGCTGTGGATATGGGGCAAAGAGTTCGGCGAGTTTATGAAGACCGTTTCGGGTGCTTCTATCGAACGGCAGATTGCGAATTTCCATACGCTTTTCAATCTGTTGACCACGCTTATATTAGTTCCGTTTACGGGTGCGCTCGTAAAACTTGCAACTAAAATAATACCCGAACGCAAAACCCGTGCGGAAGCGAAACTTACTTTCGCTTATATAGACGACAGATTTTTGGAAACTCCGCCGATAGCCGTCGGCAACACGAAAAGAGAAATTTTGCGTATGGCAGGGATAGCCAAGGAAAACATAAATCTTTGCGTGGAAATGCTTATTTCGGGCATTGATACTAATTCTGAAATAATAAAAGAAAACGAAAACGCGCTGAATTTCTTAAACAGAAGCATTACCGCATATTTAACCAAATTATCGGGCAAAAACCTTTCGCTACTTGACGAGAGAAAAGTCGGTTCTTATTACCACGTAGTTATCGACCTTGAAAGGGTGGGCGACTATGCGGAAAATATTACTGAATATTCGGCAAAACTTAAGGCGGACGGCGTTGCATTGTCCGAAGACGCAAAGGAAGAGTTAAAGGTTTTAACGGGCAAGATAAACAATTTGTTCGACATATCGGCTGCGGCGTTCGATAAGCGCGAAGACGCGCTTTTAGCGAAAGTCGACGAGATAGAAGAGAGTATCGACGAATATTCTGCGGCACTCGAACTCAAACACGTGGACAGGTTAAAACAGGGCGCGTGTTCGGCGCAGGCGGGTTCTATTTATTTGCAGGCGGTTTCTAACCTTGAAAGGGTGGGCGACCATATAACTAATATGGCGTTCAGTATAAAACAGTACCGCCATAAGTAAAACGAATATTTTAACGCGCATTAAATTTGACAATTTGACGCGGAAAAGTATATAATTTATAGGAAAAATAAAAATATTTATTATAAATAAGGCGTAAGGAGATAACACAATGAACAAAAAGTCCATTAAAGACGTAGAAGTCGGCGGGAAAAGATGCCTTGTCAGGGTAGATTTTAACGTTCCGATGAAAGACGGCGTAATAACCGACGAGAACCGTATCGACGGCGCGTTGCCCACCATAAAATATCTTATGGAAAAAGGCGCGAAAGTTATTCTTTGTTCCCATATGGGCAAGCCGCACAATATCTTCACCGAAGGTTTCGGGCTTACCAAAAAGGAAAAGAAAGCGGTAGAAGCTCTGCCCGAAGAAGAGCGCGCGGCGGCTAAAGCGGAATATTTAAAAAAGGCGCTTAAGGATAAAGAAAAATTTACTCTTCGTCCCGTTGCTGAAAGACTTTCCGAAAAACTCGGGAAAAAAGTCGTGTTTGCGGAAGACATTGTGGGCGAATCGGCAACCGCGGCGGTCGCTAATATGAAAGACGGCGACGTGGTGCTTTTGGAAAACACCCGTTTCGACGCGGGCGAAGAAGGCAGGAGCGAAGAACTTTGCAAAAAACTCGCCGCGTTCTGCGACGTGTACGTGAACGACGCGTTCGGTACGGCGCACCGCTCGCACGCAACGACCGCGGCTATCGTGGAATACGGTTTCGTTAAAACGGCGGTATGCGGTTTCCTTATCGAAAAAGAACTGTCCGTTATGGCGGACGCGCTTGAAAACCCAGTAAGACCGTTCGTTGCAATTTTAGGCGGCGCGAAGATATCCGATAAACTTAAAGTTATCGATAATCTTCTCAATAAGTGCGACACGCTTATTATCGGCGGCGGTATGGCGTATACCTTTATAAAGGCAAAGGGATACAACGTAGGTAATTCGCTCGTTGACGACGAACAGATAGGCTATTGCAAAGAAATGATGGCAAAGGCGGATGCGCTCGGTAAAAAACTTTATTTGCCGATAGACGCGGTTATAACAAAAGAATTCCCGAACCCTATCGACGCGAAAGTGGATACCGAAGTATGCGACATAGATAAAATTCCCGACGATAAAGAAGCGCTCGATATCGGACCTAAATCCGCGGCATTGTTTGCGGACGCTGTTAAAAACGCCAAAACGGTTATCTGGAACGGACCTATGGGCGTTTCCGAAAACCCCTGCTTTGCAAAGGGTACGATAGCGGTTGCAAAAGCGCTTGCGGAAACTTCGGCAACGACGATAATCGGCGGCGGCGATTCTGCGGCGGCGGTAAAGAACTTGGGCTTTGCGGATAAAATGACGCATATTTCGACGGGCGGCGGCGCTTCCTTGGAACTTTTCGAAGGCAAAAAACTCCCCGGTATCGAATGCTTAAACGATAAATAATCGACAAAATTTTAACTTTATAATA
>CAMORY010000078.1 GCA_946624395.1 uncultured Clostridia bacterium
CTGCAGTTTCTTTCCCGGCGGCTCTGCGATTATTTCAACGCCCGCCTCTAACCTGTCTTCCACCTGCGAATAGTCGAGTTCCAGCATAGCCCTGCCGCCGCCGAACAGTTCTTTGAATATCTTTTGGAAATTCTCGTTGATTTTCTTAAACCCTTCGTCGAACTGCGCAAGCATTTCGCCCTTGATTTTGTCGATTGCTTCTTTCAAGTCGCTTTCGGCTTTAAGCAAATCGTCTTTTTGGGTATTCATTTCTTCGTACCGCTCTTTAAGCATCTTGCTGTCTTCGATAGCGGTGGCGTTTATCGCGCCGAGCGACGCGCGCTTTCTACGCAAGCGATTTATCTCTTTTTCGCCCTCTTCCACGTCGTAATTTTCCGCCTTGAATTTAAGCGCGGAATCGTAGTCCAACTGGTAGTCTTCGGCGATACTCTGCCCCATATATTCCAAATCGGAATCGATTTTTGCCAGCGCTATTTCTTCGCCGTGCTTTTTCTCCGAAAGTTCGGTAAGAATATTGTTAAGCCCTTCGCGCAGTTCGGCGTTTTTCGTCATCTTTTCGCGAAGTCCGCTCTTATAGTTTTCGATATTTTCTATCTCTTCACGAAGCGCATTGACCTTTTCCTGCTCTTCTTTGGTTAAAGCGACCTTTTCTTCTTCGCGCTTTAACTCTTCGATTATACCTTTAGCGCCGTCCACGCTTTCAGTAAGCGTTTCAATAGAATTCTTGGCGTCCGCACTCGTCGTTTTCAATCTTTCCATATCCTGCGAAAGACTGCTTAAAATCGCTTTCTTTTCGGTTATGGCGACTTGAATTTCCGTGCTCTGCATACTTATATCGTCGCGTTCACGGCGTAGCGCGTCGTATTCCGCCTGCTGCTTGTCCGCGCTTTGCATGGCGGCGGCTTTTTCTTCTTCGGACTTCTTTCCGCCGCTTTCGTAGTTCAAATAGGACTGCTCTATTTCGCCAAGTCGCTTTATTACACTGTCCGTTAAATCGGAAACGCTTTCTATTTCCCTGTCTAAATCGGAAAGCGTCTTTTCAAACGCGGACTGTTTTTCGCGTTCGACCATAAGTTCCTGACGCGCGCCGTTGTACGCGTCGTTTAAAATTTCAAGTTCAGCAAAGTGCTTGTCCCGTGCCGCTTCTATCTTCGCCTTTTCGGCTTTTAACGCGTCCATCTTTTCGCGGCTGGATTTTAACTGTTCGGCGTTTTCTTCTATACGTCTGTCCGAAGACAAAACGCCCGAAGCTTCCGCCCTGCGCGAACCGCCCGTCATAGAACCCTGCGGCGTAAACACGTCGCCGTCCAAACTCACCATCTTAAACGCAAAGCGGTACTTATCCGCTATGAATTTGGCGTTTGCAAGCGTGTCCACAATAAGAGTGTTGCCGAGAAGGTTAGATATAACGTTTTCGTACTCTTTATCGTAAGAAACCAACTCGTCCGCAACGCCCAAAGCGCCCGTTTCGTTAAGCGCCCTTATGATTTCCGCACTCTTTTCTCTCGGTTTTACCGACGATACGGGCAGGAAAGTTATTCTGCCCATTTTGTTGGCTTTTAAGTACTCTATCAAATATTTGGCGTCTTCGGTGTTCGCCGTGACGACGTTCTGCGCGCCCATAGCGAGCGCAGTTTCAAGTGCCACGTCGAACTTTTTGTCAGACTTTATAAGTTCCGCGACCACGCCTTTCACCCTGCTTTTAACTGCGGGGTTTTTCTTTGCTTCCTGCATTAAAAGTTTGACCGCGGGCGCGTAGCCTTCGTATTTTTCCTTCATATCGCGGTAAAAATTGTCCCGCGTCATAAGCGTGGAAATAAGCGAGTTTAAACGGAATATATCGTTATCCGCGCTAGCCGACTTTTCGTTGCCTTCTCTTACCTCGTCTTCCTTTTCGGCAATACGGTTTTTATAATCGAACACCGAACGGTCAAGTTCGTCTATCTCTTTGTCCGTTTTCTCTTTATCGGCAAACACCGCTTCGCGCTTTACGTTAAGTTCGTCGGCGCGCGCGTTAAGTTCTTTAAGTTTGTCGTTTAAGTTCGCCCGCTCTATGCCTACAGCGCCTTTATTTAACTTAAAGTCCGACAGCGACTCTATGGATTTTATTATCTTCTGCTGATTGCTCTGCGCAAGTTCTTCGCCCAGCGCAAGTTTTTCGGAAAGACTTAAAAGCCTACGGCTTAAGTTTTCCGCTTTGGCGGACAAATCTTTCAACTCCTTATCCGCCGTTTTATATTCGCCGTCGGCTTTGATATACGCCTCGTCGCACTCGGCGATTACCGCGCGGCTGTCTTCTATCTCCTGTAAAGACCGCTCTATCTGGCTGTTAAGGTAGGAAATTCTTTGCTCGAAAAGTTGCTTTGCGCCCGACGATTTTTCCAGCCCTACGCGGCGGTCGGCAAGTTCGTCGTTAAGGCGTCGCAGTTTAATGTCCGCGCCGTCAATCTCCGCAAGAATTTTGTCGTTTTCCTCCTGCGCCGTCTCTAAATCCCGCTTTTTTAATTCTGTTTCTTCGTTAATACCGTTTATCCTGTCGTTTATTCTGCCTTTGGCGGTAGCAACACCGTCCACTTTGCCGATATAGGTGTTAAGTTCGTGGAACTTAAGTTGCTCTGAAAGTTCGTTGAATTCCCGCGCTTTTTCCGCCTGCTTTTCCAAGGGTTCTAAACGGTTCTCTATTTCGGAAAGTATATCCGAATACCGCAAGATATTTTCGCGCGTGCGCTCGAGTTTACGCTCCGACTCCACTTTTCTCGACTTGAACTTGGCTATCCCCGTCGCTTCTTCGAATATAACGCGGCGGTCTTCGGGCTTGGCGGACATAATTTCTTCGACTTTGCCCTGACCGATTATGGTGTAGCCTTCTTTACCTATGCCGCACTCCCGCAATAAATCGATTATATCTTTAAGCCTTGACGGCTGTTTGTTGATAAAGTATTCGCTTTCACCGCTCCTATAAAGTTTACGCGTGATTATAACTTCATTAAAATCCAGATTAAAAATCCGCTTAGAATTGTCGAAAAACAGCGACACTTCGCAGTAAGAAAGGGATTTGCGGTTCTGCGTCCCCGCGAAAATAACGTCCTGCATACTCGACCCGCGAAGGGATTTAGCCGACTGTTCGCCGAGTACCCAGCGTATAGCGTCCGCCACGTTGGACTTGCCGCACCCGTTCGGTCCGACTATGCCCGTTATTCCGTTGCCGAACTTGATTTCCGCTTTATCCGCAAACGATTTAAAGCCGTAAAGTTCTACCTTTTCAAAATTCATTTTTTACCTGCCGTTTTATTACGTTTTCCGTCTTTTATAAGTCTTAAAACCGCCGTTTTTGCCGCGTCCGCTTCCGCAAGCCGACGGGTACTGCCCTTGCCTTCGGCAACTACCGCGCCGTTAAGCAATGCCGCAACGCGGAACTCCGGTTTATGGTCCGGACCGGTTTTAGCAAGCGTTTCGTACGATACGCTGCCGAGTTTTTTCTTCTGTACGTATTCCTGAAACTCGTTTTTGCTGTCGCATTTCATTTCTTTGCGCGCGGCGCGTTCGATAACTGTGAAATCCTTTATTATCGTATCTTTAACGAATTTCTTGGCGGCGGAAAGCCCCCCGTCTATGTAAATCCCCGCGACCAACGCTTCGTACACGCTGGAAAAAAGTTTTTCGTCCGAGTGCGCGCTACGTTGTTGCCCGTTGCCGAGTAGCATAAACGACGTAAGCCCTAATTCGTTCACCGCTTGTAAAAGGGGTTCGCGGCTGACCATACCCGCGCGCTTGACGGTGAGTTTACCTTCGTCGCCCGCGGAATTGTTATACAGGTACTCCGTTGCGATAAATTCGATTATTGCGTCGCCGAAAAACTCTAAAAGTTCGTTGTCTTCTTCGCCGTGTTCGTGCGCGTAGGAAGAGTGGGTAAAACACTTTCTAAGCAGCATTTTATCCTTAAACGAATAACCTATTCTGCTCTCTATCCCGTCAATATCGAATATCATTTCGCATTTGCCGCGCCGCTATCTTCTAGGGCTGCGGTGATTTTGTCCGCTAAATCGAACTCGGCATAATCCACCGCCTGCAAAATAGCGTTTTTAAACGTTTCCTTACCCGCCGAACCGTGCGCCTTTATTACGGGCTTGTTTACGCCGATAAACAGCGCGCCGCCCTTTTTGCTGTAGTCGAGTTTATTTTTTAATTTATTAAGCCGCTTTTTAAGGAACAGCCCCCCGATTCTGCCGAAAAGCGAACCTTTTATCGCGTCTTTTACGCCGTAAAGCACGGTTTTTACCGCGCCTTCCATACTTTTAAGCGCAACGTTGCCCGAAAAACCGTCGGCAATCACCACGTCCGCTTCCCCAGACAAAACGTCGCGCGCTTCCATATTGCCTATAAAATTTATGCCTTTCATCTCTTTAAGCATAGGAAACACTTCGTGGCAAAGCGCGTTCCCCTTTTCGTCTTCCGTGCCGTTCGATAGTAGCGCAACTTTGGGGTTTTCCACCCCCATCGCTTTTGCGTACACCGTGCCCATAACCGCGAACTGACAAAGGTTTATCGCCTTGCAGTCGGCGTTAGCGCCGGAATCCATCAAAAACACGTTTTTGCCGTCAAGCCTCGGAATAACAGGGCAAAGCGCAGGGCGCGCCACGTCCTTTATTCTGCCGAGTTTTAAGGTCGCGCCGACAAGCACCGCACCCGTCGAACCCGCCGAAACGAAAGCTTTAGCGTCTTCGTTGTCTTTACGTTCTTTAAACGCCTTGCAAATAGTGCTGTCGGGCTTGGTACGAACCCCGACGGTCGGCTCTTCATCACAGGTTATTACCTGTTTTGCGTCCAGAATTTCTATTCTGTCCTGCGGGTAGCCGTAGCGCGAAATATGCACGTCTAACACTTCTTTATTGCCGACAAGTACCGCGGTAAAACCCTTTCTCGCCTTAACTGCGGCAACCGTTCCCGCAATCACTTCCTGCGGCGAATTATCCCCGCCGAAAGCGTCTATAAGTATCTTCATAAATCACCCCTGTTTATTTAATTAAAGAGAACCGAAAGTTCTCGGGAAAGGCAGTACGTCGCGTATATTACTTATACCCGTGAGATACATTATCATACGTTCAAACCCTAAACCAAAGCCCGAGTGCACCGCCCCGCCGTATTTTCTTAAATCGAGATAGTACGCGTAGTCTTCTTCTTTTAAGCCGCACTCTTTCATACGAAGACGCAGCACGTCCTCGCGCTCTTCACGCTGGCTGCCGCCGACAAGTTCGCCGATACCCGGTACTAAAAGGTCGCTTGCCGCAACGGTTTTACCGTCGTCGTTTAAGCG
This sequence comes from uncultured Clostridia bacterium, assembly GCA_946624395.1. Taxonomy (GTDB): domain Bacteria; phylum Bacillota; class Clostridia; order Christensenellales; family Borkfalkiaceae; genus UBA1259. The sequence continues at coordinate 5,315 of CAMORY010000078.1, forward strand.
CATATAGAACGCCTTTATTTCTTTCGGGTAGTCGGTCAAGAACACCGGCTTTTTATACACTTCTTCGGTGATATAGCGTTCGTGTTCGCTCTGCAAATCCACACCCCAGTAAACGGGCGCGTCGAAACGGTCTTTCACCTTTTCGAGAATTTTAATCGCTTCGGTATACGTAAGCCGCGCAAACGTGTTGTTTTTAACGTTATTAAGCCTGTCAATAAGCCCCGTATCGATAAACTTGTTCAAGAATTCAAGTTCTTCGGCGCAGGTATCCATAACGTAAGAAATTATAAACTTTACCATATCTTCGGCGCAGTCCATATCGTCGGAAAGGTCTGCGAACGCCATTTCAGGTTCAATCATCCAGAACTCCGCAGCGTGGCGAACGGTGTTGGAGTGTTCGGCACGGAAAGTCGGGCCAAAAGTATAAACGTTGCCGTACGCAAACGCAAAATTTTCAACGTCAAGTTGCCCCGACACGGTAAGCGAAACCTTCTGTCCGAAAAAGTCCTGCGAATAGTCGGTTTTGCCGTCAATCTTCGGCACGTTGTCAAGGTCAATGGTCGTCGTCTGGAACATAGCGCCCGCGCCTTCCGCGTCGCTCCCCGTGATTATCGGGGTATGCACGTACACGAACCCGCGTTCGTTAAAGAATTTGTGAATAGCAAACGCCGCTTCGCTGCGGATTTTAAACACCGCGTTAAAGGTGTTGGTACGGGGGCGAAGATGCGGCATTGTCCGCAGAAATTCCATAGTGTGGCGTTTTTTCTGCATAGGATAGTCGGGCGTAGAAGTGCCTAACACTTCTATTTCTTCCGCGTTGATTTCAAACGGCTGGTTTCTTTCGGGCGTTAAAACGAGTTTGCCCGAAACCTTAAAGCACGCGCCCACGTTGCTGTGCGCGATTTCATCGTAGTTAGTAAGTTTGTCCCGTTCCATAACGATTTGGCAGTTCTTAAAATACGAACCGTCGTTAAGTTCGATAAAGCCGAACGACTTGCTGTCGCGCAGGGTTCTTGCCCAGCCGCAGACGACTACGGTCTTATCCGCAAACTGTTCGGGCGAAGAAAAAATGGTTTTCAGTTGAGTTCTTTTCATAGTTAAGCCTTTGCGCTTATATTTTTTAGCGCCTATTTAAAATTATACTTATAAAGTATAACATATTATATCCGATTTTTCAAGGATTTTTAGACTAATTCAGCGATAAAAAACGCCCCGCTTAAAGCGGGGCGTAAATTCATACTTTTTTATACCGTTATCCGTTTAACGTAAGTCTGGCGGCGCTTGATTATTTCGCTTTCCGCAAACTTCCATTGATTTTGTATGTCGTAGTTGTGTTCCAGCATTACGTTGGATTCCACACGTTCGATTTTATCGTCGATAACGTTCTTCATTATCCTTGAAATCAGCACGGAATTGATGCCCGTGTTCTTATACTCGGATTTTACGCCGATTAAAGCCATCTCAAGTTCTTTTGGGTGCTTTATGGACTTTAACACCCCGATAAATCCCGTCGGGAACAGCCTGCCGCGGCTTTTAATAAGCGCGTCCGCAATGGACGGTAAAACGATGCCGAACGCCGCCACCTTGCCTTCCCCGTCGATTAAAATACTCGAATATCTGGGGTTAATTATCGTCGCAAACTGCTTTAACACGTTTTTCTGCGCGCCGCCTTCTATCGGAACGTAGCCGTCCAAATGTCCGTACGCGTCGTTCATCGTCTTAAAGAACTCGTCGCCGTATTTTTTTACCACCTGTTTAACCGAATACCTGTCAAACGCCTCGAATACGTTAAGCCGCTTTTTTAACCTTTCGCAGATGGACGTAATACGTTCGTACGGCGTGTCGGGAACTGCGAAACACTTTTCCACCCATTTGGATTCGTCGTCAAAGCCCATCTCGCGCATACGTTCGCAAAAGTACGGATAGTAGTAATTTGTGCCGTACGTACTGCGTTTATCGAACCCGTAAGTCAGCATACCTTCCCTATCGGTGTCGTTAAAACCCCACGGTCCGTGAATAGTGTCCATACCGTAATCTTTACCGAACTTTTCCACCGCGTTAATCAGCGCGTTAAACACTTCTTTATCGTCCACACAGTCAAGACGGGAAAATCTTATATATTTTCTACCCGTAAGTTCGTTGTCCTTGCGGTTAATAAGCCCCGCGATACGCCCGACTAACTTTCCGTCCTTATAACACAAAAATCCCTTGCACTCGTTGCCCTTTAAATTAAAGTTCTTTTTAGGGTTAAAGGTGTTAAGTTCGTCGCTGCGAATAGACGGCACGTAGTACGGGCAGTCCTTGTAGAGTTTAACAGGATACGCCGCGAACTTTTTTAAATCTTTTTTTGTTTTAACTTCTTTAATTTCTACCATAATCCACCTTGAAAAAAGTTAAATTACGATAGTCATTATACTACTAACGCACAAAAAAGACAAATATTTTTTTATGCGGTTTTTTATTTCTGCAATTTCCTGACCGCGAGCGGGGGTTTTTCGTCCTTTAACGCCATTATATAATTGCCGTATTCTTCTTCGGTAAGTTTTTTGATTTTATTCTTTTTTCTTCTCGACATAGCGCACTCCTTTTTTCCATAGTATCGCCTATCCCGCCCCCTTTTATACCGAAAAAACTTTTTACTATTAAAGATAGCCCAAGCGCCCCGACAAGCGGATAGCAGTATTTTATTATAGCGCTAATCCCCACCCTTGACAGAATAAACAGCGCAAAATACAGCAAAAAGCAATACACGCCGCGGCGGTTTTTCGCCGTTTTTTCCGCGATAAAAGTTTTAAGCGGATAAAGATAGCAGATAAGCGAAGTGAAAGAACCTATAAAAATCGCCGCGATAAGTAAGGGATAAAACGCCGTGCCGTAAGAGATATCGAGCAGCGGCAGGGCGGTTGTCGGCGCAACCCTTAAAATAATAAATGCAAAAACTGCGAAAAAGACGGAAAAGCACAGGGCGGCGGCAGTATTTGCGCTTTTACTTTTGCCCTTTTTAGCGATTTTTACCGCGGGCAGGGCAACGAACAAATTCATACAGGCGTACAAAAGGGCGTTTATTACGCCGCCCGCCGAAGTACCCTTTACCGCTATATTTTGCGCGGGCGCAAAAAGTGCCGCGCTTAACGTTATTACACTTGACAGCGGTATTAAAACGCAATTTACCCTTTCCACCTTTTTTATATCTTTGGAAAATAAAAAATGAAAGATAAAAAGGGATAGAATAGACGCGGCGGGAACGCCCTTTTTCACCCCCGCGTAGCCCGCAATTTCGTCAAGCCCAGAAAGCATAGCGATAGAAAAGACGAGTTCCGCAATCATAAAAACGGATTTCGTAAGACAATCGTTTTCGGTATAAACGAACGAAAACCCGATAAAAAACACCGCGCTAGCTATCGCAAGGCAAAAAAAGTTTACCCCGCCGAAAAAGGCGACAAGTTCCCCGCCCGATAAAAACCCTGCGCCCATAACCGCGCCCGATAGCACGCAAAACAGCCTGAAAGTATCTGCAAAATTCTTCACTTTAAAAATTACGGCAATTTTTCGCGGTTTATGATTTTAAACAAAAAAAAGGCGACCGCAGTCGCCTTTTTTTGCCATAAATTTATACTTATTTTTTACCTTTTACTTTTTTATAGATAGCGTCTTCGGTAAAGTCGCGCTTTTCGGTATATTCCCCGCCCAAGCACTCAATAGCGAATTTAAGTTCTTCAAACTCCTGATAATTAACTTTGCCTTCTATCGCGGTTTTTAAAAACGGTATTGCCCGCTCGTCGCCGTACTTTGCAAGATAATTAGCGTACAGCGGGATTTTTTTCTTATTTTTAACGAACTCATAAACGAGTTTATCGAACACTTCGTCGGATTTTTCTTTTACGCTGGCTAAAATTTCGCACAGTCTGTCCTTTTTATCTTCCGCCGCCAAATCGAAGTTTTTAAGCACTTTATCCTTTGCCTTATCGGCGTTAGCGGTAAGCGCTTCGGTTGCGAGTTCGCCTATATTTTCGGGATAGTCGTAAAGCGCGAACTCCAAATACCTTTCCACGGGGATTTCCGCCTTTAAGTCGGCTAAAATATTCATTAAATATGCGGTAAACTGCTCGTCGCCATCTTCCATAAGCGCGGACTTTACCGCCTTTACGCTGTCTTTCGCCGTTATCGCTTCGATTAAAAAATCGCTGACGGGCACGTCCTTTTCTATATGCTCACGTAAACAAGTGAGCAACTCCGCAGGTGAAAAAGCGCGGTAAAACTCGTTGGGCGTTTTGCCGCCCAAATCTTTTTGCGGCACGTCCCCGAATTCCGTATAGAGAACGGGGATTTTATTTTCTATTTCTTCGGGTTTTACCTTACCCACGTTATCCAAAACGTATTTTTCTATGTATTTATCGAAAAGCCTGTCGAGATTTATTATTTCAATCATCTTTGTTCTCCTTTTCGTACGCGGAAACCGCACGTTCTTTAAGTTTTGCTTTTTCCGTCTTTTTTATATATTCCAAAAACTCTTCTACTTCGCCGATTTTAGTTTTATCCACGCCGAACGCCGCGCAAACGTCTTTGACCTTTCTGAATCTGTCGAACTCGCACGTAAGGTAGGCTATTGCGGCAATCGTCTCCGCACCGAAGCCGTTAAAACGTATAAGTTCCGCGTAATCGGTGTAAAGCATATTAAGATTAAACGCGATTTTGGCGGTGTCGTCAATCCCCCAAGCAACCGATTTTGCGATAGCAAGCGCGTATGCGGAAGTGTAAATTTCGCCGTCCTTTTTATTCTCGAACACCGTCTTTCTCGGTTTCACCGACGCTAGATAATTACCTATAACTA
>CAMORY010000079.1 GCA_946624395.1 uncultured Clostridia bacterium
AAACGGTTCGGGAACACAATCCGCAAACTATTCTCGAAATAGGCGTAAACGAAGGGTATTCGGGGATAGCGATGCTTTTGGAAGTTCCTGTTGCACACCTTACGGGGATAGAGATAGACGAGGAAAAAGCCGATTGCGCAAAATTGAACTACCGCGCTTTCGGGGTGGATAAAAGAGCGAAGATTTTTTTAGGCGACGCCAAAGAGATAATACCGCTACTTTCGGGCAAATACGATTTTATATTTTTAGACGGACCGAAAGGGCATTACGGCGAATACTGCGACGATTTGTTAAAAGCGTTAAACCGCGGCGGCGTGTTGTTTGCGGATAACGTGTTGTTTCACGGCTACGTGGGAAAGGATAAAAAAGCGCCGCATAAGCACGCGACGATAAAGCACGGTATGGAAACGTTTTTGGATAAAATCACAAGCGATAAAAAACTTAAAACCGTAGTATACGATATAGAAGACGGGGTAAGTATAACTGAAAAACTTTATGAATAAAATCGAACTTTTAGCCCCCGCGGGGGATTTCAATAAACTTAAAACAGCCTTTTATTACGGTGCGGACGCGGTTTATATCGGCGGCAAGGAATTAGGACTACGCGCAAATGCAGGCAACTTTACCGACGAAGAGTTAAAGGAGGCGGTATCCTACGCGCACGAACGCGGCAAAAAGATATATATAACCGTCAATATTCTTGCGCGCAATTCCGATATAGACAAAGCTGCGGAATATTTTAAATTTCTCGAAAAAATCAACGTGGACGGGGCTATAATTTCGGACGCGGGACTTATTTCCGTAGCAAAAGAAGTCGCGCCTAATTTGCCGCTTAATATATCCACGCAAGCCAGCGTGCTTAACTACAAGGCGGTGGAATTCTGGTTTAAACAGGGCGTAAAACGCGTTATTTTAGCGCGCGAACTTTCGCTAAAAGAGATAGCGGAAATCCACGCGCGTGTTCCCGATATAGAGATAGAAACCTTTATACACGGCGCAATGTGTATAAGTTTCAGCGGAAGATGCCTTTTGTCCGACTACCGCGCGGGCAGACCTTCTAACCGTGGGGAGTGCGTGCAGGCGTGCCGCTGGAATTACGAAATACGTGAAAAGGGTAGTAGCGGCGCGTTTATGGAAATGGAAGAAGATGACCGCGGCACGTACATTTTAAATAGTAAGGATTTGAATTTATCCGATTATATATCCGAGGTGGCGGACGCGGGTGTGTGTTCTTTTAAGATAGAAGGTCGTATGAAATCCGAATACTATCTTGCGACGGTCATTAACGCCTATCGCCGCGCGCTTGACGCCTATTATAAATTCGGAAAAGACTACGTAAAGGACGGCTTCTACCGTATTGAACTTGAAAAGACCGCGCACAGGGAGTTTACTACGGCGTTTTTGTTAGGCGAAAACGATAGAACGGAAAATTTTACCGACAGCCAAAGCCGCGGAACGCATAAATTCGTGGCGACGGTTTTAAACGTTGGCGACGGGTACTCCATTGTCGAAATGCGAAACCGTTTTAAGGTAGGCGACGAACTTGAAGTGCTGTCGCCTACAGATAATTTCAATAAGATTATAAAAGTTGGCAAAATGGAAACGGAAAAGGGCGAAATAATAGAAGACGTAAAAATCGTTCAGCAGAAAATAAAACTTTTTACCGACTTGCGCCTTTATTCGGGCGATATTTTAAGGGTAAAGACAAACGATTGAAAAAAATTAAAAAATTTGTAAAAAACCTGTTATTTTTATTGACACGCTAATAAAAGCGTGTTAATATATTACCGTAGAGTTAACCTATGCTAACCGAAAGATTAGCAAATTTTTTTGACAGATAGTTAACCTATGCTAACTGAAAGGAGAAAATATGCCGATAATACTTGCGCCGATAAACAAAGAACTTAAAATATTGAGAGTTTTAACTGATGAAAAGACCAAAAAGCATTTGGGGAGTTTGGGTATAACCGCAAACGGAACTATAACGGTTTTATCTTCGGGCGGCGGTGCTGTCGTGTGTAAATTAAAGGAAGGCAGGATTGCTTTGGATAGCAACATATCCACAAAAATACTCGTCGCGTTAGCGTAAGCGCGCGTAAATTTAATAAAACAGTCAATCATAAAAACATAATATAAAGGAGAAAAAGACAAATGCAGAAAATGTTAAGCGATTTTGTCATCGGCGAAACGGGCGTAGTTAAAGCGGTCGGCGGCGAAGGCAAAATCAAAAGGCGGCTTTTCGATATGGGGATAACCCCTGGGGCGGAAGTGTTTTTGAGAAAGAAAGCGCCGCTCGGCGACCCTATAGAAATCACTATTCGCGGCTACGAATTAACGCTCCGCAAAACCGAAGCGCAGTTCGTTAATATGGAGGTAAAAGGATGAAAAGATTTGCTTTAGCGGGCAATCCCAACTGCGGAAAGACCACGCTTTTTAACGGGCTTACAGGTTCTACGGCGCACGTGGGCAACTGGCCCGGCGTCACCGTGGATAAACGCGACGGCGTTTACAAAAAATGCGAAGAACCTATACAGGTAATCGATTTACCCGGGATATATTCTCTCTCGCCGTACACTCCCGAAGAAGTCATTGCGAGAAATTACGTTTTAGACGAAAAGCCCGACTGCGTTATAAACATAGTCGACGCGACGAATTTGGAACGCAACCTGTATTTAACCACGCAGATTATGGAAATAGACGTGCCTATGGTAATCGCTTTAAATATGATGGACGCGGTGGAAAAGCAGGGCGACAAGATAGACGAAAAGGCTTTGGAAGCAAAACTCGGCGTGCCTGTAGTTTCCATTTCCGCGTTAAAGGGCGCTGGGCTCAACGAACTTATGGATAGGGCATACGAAGCAAGTAAAACGCCGCGCAAGGGCAGAACGGTGTTAGAACACGGCGCGCTTGCGCACTTAATCACCGACGTTAAAATTGCGCTCGACGGGCAAGGAGTGGAAAATCCCTTGTTCCACGCGGTAAAACTTGCGGAAGAAGACGAGCTCGAAGTAAAAGCGCATAAAGACACGGTCAAAATGGTCGAAGAGTTTAAAAAGACCTTTAAAGACGACACTTTCGGGGACGATTTCGAGGCGTTAATCGCGGACGGCAGATATAAGTACATATCGGAAAACTTTTCGTCTGTAATAACCAAAAAGAATAAAGAAAAGTTTGCTTCTACGAAATCGGATAAAGCGGATAAAGAGTTAACGCATAAGGTTTGGGGTATACCTATATTCTTAGT
>CAMORY010000080.1 GCA_946624395.1 uncultured Clostridia bacterium
GTTAACGTACACGTGGTCTGCTACTATTCCGCTGTAGCCGTTCACCGCGGCAGGGTTAGTGATGATTTGTCCGATTGCTCCGCTTGCGGGGGTAAGGGAATAGGTGGTCGTGTGATTATGCGTAGTGTAATCCGCATTATATCCCGCGTAAAGCGCCGTCGTCGCGTCCGCGCTTGAATTAAAGAAGGAATAGGTCTTGTATTCGATATTGTCGGTCGTGCCGTCGTATCTTTCGGACGAAACAAAACCCGTAGCGTACTTGATATCTTTGATTTTTACCGTGCCCGTTGCGTATTCGGAGTTAGCGTAGTTAGTAGTTGCGAAATCGGTAGGTCCTATTACTATTTCGAGATAGAAATTTCTGCTTAAATCCTTGAAATTGTTTTTAACGACTATAATGCAGGTTTCAAACTCGTCATCTTTAGAAACGTCGGAGAAAGTTGCGACCGCGGAATAGGTTTTATCCTGCGTTCTGTCGGGCTCGTATTCTTCCACTACGTTTACGGTAATATCCGTAGAACCCAGATAACTCAATTTGTTTTGCAACTTAAACGAAATAAGCGTATAACTTTCGTGGTTGTCGTTATCGTCGGTTGTAAGTTCAAAGTTGTCAGCGCCGTTTTTAAGAGTGAGTTTAGCGGTTGCATTAGTTAAAGTTGCAACGCCGCTTGCTTTATCGTAAGTCGCCGTTCCGTTTGCGGAAATCTTTTCGCCGTCGATATCGGAAACGTTTAAGGTATTAGCAAAGTACACGCTTTGGTCGAAATTTATATCGTATTTAAACGCCGTACCGCTTGCCGCGGGAACGGAAAGTACGTCTTTAGAACCGTATACAAGCGTTTCGCTTGCGTCTATCGTAGCCGCGGTAAAGTCTTCGTTGGTTATTTTCTTAATGGAAATATCGTCGAAGAAAGCCGTGCCTTCAACCGTCTTTGCGTAATTATTTTTGCCCGTGCCGTAGCCAAGACCTAAAGTTAAAGTAAAGGTGCAGTCGTAATCTTCGCTTGCAACGAAATAAATTTTATATTCCGTCCATTCGGTATCCGTAATGCCGTCGATACGGAATTCCGCCTGCGAATTGCCCTTTATTGTGTTGGCAAGTCTGATGTTAGCGCCGTCGCCGTTTATAATGTTCGTTTTAACCCAAACGGAAATTTCGTAAATTTCGCCTTTTTTGACGGAAACGGACGTCGAAGAACGTAAAGTTTGCGCCGTGCCGAAGCCGTAAGTCGACGAATAGTTGTTAAGCATATAAATGAAATTGTCTTCCGCGCCGTCGTGCTTATCGGGGTTAGTAAATACGTTTTCTTTATAATAAGTTTTCTTTTCGTCCGCGGTTAGAACGTGTGTTGGGTCGCCCGTTTCGTTTATATAATAATCGGTTGCGGCGGCTTTATATTTATAATCCAAAAAGTTAACGAAATCGGTATCGGAATAAAGCGTGTCGAAAAGTTTTTCCCACGCGCCGACGCTTGCTACGGATACGACGCCGGAATTGACGTTTGACGTTTCCGCGGAATTATCGACAGACCTTGTCCACCCCGTAAGCGAAGTCATGGGGAAGTCGGAAATAGTTTTGCTGTACGTGCCGTACGCAAACTTCGCGTTGGAGATGTAATCGGTATCAACGGTGTCCTTTTCCGTATAGGTATAAGTCTTTTCGGAATCGGACGTTTCGCTTGAAGAGCCGCACGCCACAAAGAAAGCGCAGGTGCAGAAAACGCACAGCGCGGTAAGCAAAGCAATAAGCAGTTTTTTAGCATTGAAAAGTTTTTTAGTCATAAATTCACCTAACTGTCGATAGATTTATACTTTTGGCATACGTTCAGGCGAAGCCCGCCGTCAAACGTAAAATGCTTTATTTATTATATATTATTTTCAAAGAAAAATCAACCTTAAACATAAAGTTTATTCAAGAATTTATTGAAAAGATACTAAAAAGCGGAAAATTACGGAAAATAAATGTTATGCGGCAAGAAAAAAAGAGAGAAAAGAGCGGTTTTATGTTGAAAATTTTAACGGGACTATCGGCGGGGCTAATCAACGGACTGTTCGGCGGTGGTGGCGGCATGATTGTCGTGCCGAGTTTAAGATATATGTTAAGGTACGACGCGGCGACCGCGCACGCCACGGCTATAGCGATAATTCTGCCCGTGTCCGTTTTAAGCGGCGTGTTTTACACGGCGTTCGGGAATTTCGAATTGTCGCCCGTGCTGTTTACCGCTATCGGCGCGGTGTTAGGCGGGATAATAGGCGCAATACTGCTTAAAAAACTTTCGTCCGTGCCGATAACGGTTATTTTTTCAATCGTTATGGCGGCGGCGGGCGTTAAAATGCTGTTCTTCTGATACGGAAAAATAATAGGTGAAATTTATGGACCGGTTATGGTTTTGTTTAGCGGGAATTTCAGGCGGGCTGCTCGGCGGCATGGGGATGGGCGGCGGCACGGTTTTAATACCGCTTTTGGTAATAGTTTTAGGAGTGCCGCAACATCTGGCGCAGGCGGTAAACCTTATAAGTTTCGTGCCTATGGCAATCGTTGCGCTTATAATTCACGTTAAGAACCGACTTGTTAAAAGGTCGGGATTGTGGCTTATAATTCTTTCTGGGTTATTATCCTGTACGGCGGGGTGCTTTATCGCGCGGGGCATAAACGCGGAATTGTTAAGGAGAATTTTCGGCGGATTTTTAACCTTTTTGTCGGTTTTTCAGGTGTGTTCGGCAGTCAAAAAAACTACGCGAAAAGGCTAAAAAGTTTTGTGCAGTTTGCACAGCCTTGAAAAAAGCAAAAAACAGACGTAAAATTTGACGATACGCACTAAAACGCGGTATGTGCACACAAAAAATCGCAACAAAAAAAGGAACTTTACGCGCGTTAAAAAGCGTAAAAAAATATTCGGCAAAAAATGTGCACAAATTTAGAAAAAGACCTATACAAACACAATAGACTATGGTATAATATAGGCGTATTTTTGAAAATTAGCACCGTTGTGCTTTACGGAGTGAATAGAGTGGAAAGATTAGGTATCATTGATTTAGGTTCTAATACCGCAAGATTGTTAATCGTGGAAGTGTCTGAAAACGGCTACTTCCAGATTATAGACCAGTTAAAGGAAGCGCCGCGGCTTGGCGAAGGTATGGAAAGCGAAGGCTTTTTAAAGCCGCAGCGTATTCAGGCGACCATAAAAGTTCTTAAAATGTTCAGAAGGCTTTGCGACGTGCACGGAATAGATAAAATCATAGCGGTGGCGACAGCCGCCGTGCGCCGTGCCAAAAACCAGCGCAGTTTTTTGGACGAGATTGCCGCGACCTGCGGTATAAAATTCAGGGTATTAAGCGCGGAAGAAGAGGCGATTTACGTTTACCGCGGCGTTATAAATACGATGGACGTGCCCAAGGGTATTATACTTGAAATTGGCGGCGGCAGTACGAAAATTATCTATTATAACAGAAGAAATCTGTTAAATTACGAAACGTTGCCGTTCGGCGCAATAACGCTTACCGAACTGTTTGCGGCGGAAAATCTTTCGCCGGAAAAGCAGGCGGAAAAGACGGAAGCGTTTTTCACCGAACAACTTGAAAAGATAGAGTGGCTTAAAAACGTCGACCCCGAAACGCAACTTATCGGCGTTGGCGGTTCTTTCAGAAATCTTTGCCGTATGACGAAGATAATGAAAAAGTACCCCTTGCGCACCATACATAATTACGTGGTTCAGGATTCGGATTTCGAGCACGTTTACGACCTGTTGAAGAGTTTAGACCTTGACAGAAAGAAGAAAATCAAGGGATTATCAAGCGGCAGGGCGGATATTCTGCCCGCGGCGTTCGCGGCGATAAACGCGTTCAAAAAATATATGAATTTAGGGGACGTCGTTATAAGCGGAAGCGGACTCCGTACGGGGCTTTTATTCAATTACGCTATGCCGCTTACCATAGAAAAACCCGTTTCCGACGTGCTTAACCACAGCCTTAACTCGCTTATAGAGTTTTACGGTTGCAACAGGGCGCACACCGAACAGACGGCTATGCTTGCAATCCAGTTGTTCAAGCAGTTGCGCGTTCTGCATAAATTCCCGAGACAGTATATAAGGATACTTAAAATCGCGGCTTACCTTTACGAATCGGGCAAGAGCGTAGGGTTTTATAACTTTGAAAAGCACAGCGCGTACATAATACTCAACTCCAACATTTGCGGCGTAAGCCACAGGGATTTGGTTATGGCGTCCTTCGTTGCGGCGAGTACGGGTATAGACGATATCAACGTTCAGGACTGGAATAGGTATCACGATATTTTAACCGACGAAGACGTGGACGCGGTCAGGAAAATGGGCGTTATGTTGAGAATTGCAAACGCGTTCGACAGAAGTATGTCGTGTCTGGTTAAAGGCGTTAACTGCGATATTCTCGGAGATTCCGTTATAATGAAAACCGAACTCGACGGCGACGCGAATTTAGAACTCAATTCGGCGATGGAAATCGGCTCGGATTTCAGAAAGATATTCAAAAAGAACTTGGAAATACTTTAATCTTAAAAGTTTAACTTTAACGGGCGCTGTGATTACACGGCGTTCGTTTTAAAAAGGGGAAAGTAAATGATTAAATTTGCCGTTGATTTCGACAGCGCGTATACAAGCATTTATAAACTCGGTAGCGGACTTGTGCTTTCCGAACCCACCGTCGCCGCGGTTGAAGAAGGCGACAAGGGCGAAGTGAAAGCGATAGGGCAGGACGCGTACAGGCTTATAGGCAAAACGTCTAAAAATACCAAAATCGTTTTTCCTGTTTTCGAAGGCGAAATTATTAACGAAAAAGTTGCTATCAGTCTGCTTTCTGGCTTTATGAAAAAAGTCAAGCCCGAAAAATTCGCGTCGTTTTGCATACTGTTTTCCGTGCCCTGCGGCACTACGGCGGAAACGGCTGCAAAGTATAAAAACGTGGCGAAAGCGTGCGGCGCGAAAAAATGTTTCTTCGTCGAAAGTCCTATTCTTTCCGCACTCGGTCAGAGAATTCCGCTGTCCGATTCCGCGCCTTGTTTCGTTATCGATATGGCTGGCGGAACGACTAATATCGCCGCGGTAAGCTTAGACGGGGTGATTGCGGGTATTTCGGTCAATTTCGGCGGCAATAAAATAAGCGCGGACGTAATAGATTTCGTTGCGGAAGCGTAGGGCCTGTAGATAGGAAGGCCGAAGGCGGAGAAACTTAAAAAAGAAGCATCGAGTCTTGAGACGGGCGATGGGGTTTCGATTGGTGTACA
>CAMORY010000081.1 GCA_946624395.1 uncultured Clostridia bacterium
GTTTTAATATAATAACTGTCCCCGAATTTTTGAATTGAAAACCCTAAAACTTGCCAACAGTTAATAGTGTGTACTTTCGTTAAACGCCCCGTGGTATTGCCGTCGTTAAACTCGCCGTCGATAAAAAGATTTTCTTCTTCCGATTTTACGGCGTAAAACGGGGTTATCGTGAATAACGCCAAAATAAAGATTATAAGCGAACAAATTAAATATAAACCCTTTTTCACCGTAGCCACCAACCTTCAAAAATATCGTTTACGGTAAAATCGTCGTTCTCGTCGAGATAAAAAGTTCCGCTTGACAATAATACGTCAAAAAGCCCTTGCAAAACACGGATTTCCGCTTTTTTATACGCTTTTTTCATTTGTAAATGCCTTAAATAAAAAATTATAGCCGATATCTGCCGCATAAAAACAGAATATCGGTCTATATTAAACTATTTGTCCTTTGCTTTTTATTCTGCACCTTGCGCAAAGCCTGTCTTCGCACACAAGTTCGTAAACCGTGCCGTTTGCCGTGTCTTTGCTTAAAACGTTTAACCGTTCCCCTTCGCGCGCCTGATTTAAAAAATGAATTTCCGCTTCTTGCACGGGCGCGGCGATTTGTTGCCGAACGGAATAAGCGTCTAAAATAAAGCGCAAATATTCCACGTTGTTGACGTGCATACAAAAATCAATGGACGTGGACGGAACGTTAAGCCCGTATAAAAGACTTACCCCGTCGGTATTAAACCTTTCGAAATCAAACCCCGCTTTAGACTTATAAATTTCCATATCTTCGGGGAATTCCACCGACGATATGCGGCGTATGCGCCGGGTAGTCAAATCAATAACGCAAGTTTCCGTCCGCGCATATAAACAAGTTTCGCCCTTGGAGTTTTTGACGACGGTATCAACGACTACCGTCGCGGCGGTGCGCCGTGTGAAAAAAGATTCTACGGTTAGTTCTTCGTTCCACTTTGCCGCCGCAAGCCTGCGGAATTTATTTTTAACGAACATCCATACCGCGTTGTATTTTGCGTTTAGCGTAGCGCTGTCTTTCCCGAATTCGGCGAAAAAGGCGCACACGCTGTCTTCTATTATCCGCGCCGCGCCTATAACGGAAATTCCTTCCGAAACACCCGTAAGCGAAAACGGCAATCGGGTTTTATAAACGTATTTCATAACTTTTTTCTTAAAACCACGGTTTTACTCGCCCGTGCCGACGTGTTCGACTTCCATACGTATACTCTCGAACACGGAATTCAACGGGTTGTTGACGAACAGTTTGTCCAGCCCGAAAACGCTGCCTTCGAGATTAGTGTAAAACGCGCCGTCCGTGCCGGAAATCCACGCTATTATCTGGAACGCTATAAGCATCAGCATAACGTTAAAAGCAAGAAGCAGCGCTATACCCAAAATTCTGTTTATAACGCTTACCGCTTTATTGTTTATTTCCATCACGTTGGCGATTATATAAACTACTATTTTCCTTAAAATCTGCACGACTATAAACAGCGCGATTGCAAACACGATAAGGTCTATTCTTATGCTTAAAAGAAGATTGCAAATCCAACTGCCGTTATCGGAAAGCGCCGTGGTAAATTTAAGCAACAAATCTTGCACGAACCCGAAATGAAGCACTACGCCGAACAGGAAATAGCAGATAACGAGCGATATTATTTTGCCGATAATTCCGCCCGTGATAAAGCGCAGTACTTTGCCGAAACCGAGCCCCGCGCCGAGTATGACGCACGCCGCAAGCACCGCTAAAACTATTACGTCAGCAGTAATCATCACAACACTCTCCTTAAAAACGTTAAATTTATAATACCATAATTTTAATTTTAAGTCAATGTTTAGAATAAAGCATTTCGCACTTGCTATATTAACGCATACCGCAAAAACGGGTTTATTTCGCTTGAATAACGGAAAATATAGTGGTACAATATAATTGTTATGAAAATAAAAAAGTTTCCTTTCGGTTATTCCGCGCTTGCGATTACGCTTATAATCGCCGCCGTACTCGTATTTTTGGCGGGGGTTGCGGTTAACGTATACGACGCGGTAAAATTTTACGGGACTAATACTTCTAAATGCGTTTTCGCGATTATTGTTGCCACTCTTTCGCTTTTGCCGACCATTCTTGCCCTATCGGCGTTAATTTACGGCAGGTACGTCGTTCGCGGCAAGTTTTTATACTGCCGTTTCGGGCTAATATTTTCAAAGACGGATATTTCCGAGATTTTTCAGTTGACGGAATTTAAAGCGCAGAATAAACTCGTAATGTATTTTAAGAACGAAAAATATTCCGTAGCCGTTATAAACGAGAAATACTATCAGGAATTTTACAAAGCGTTAAAAGAAGTCAATCCCGAAATAACCTACACGATAATTTCCGCGGAAGAACGCTGATTTGCTTAAGAAAAAAATTAGCGTAAAAACCCTTAATATCGTTGACAACATTACTTAAAAAGAGTAAACTAAAAAATGAATTGAATACGTCGTCCGGTAGGTAAGGCTACCATAGGGATACGGATTGCTACCGCGAAGTGGTGGAGACACCATTAGAAGGTTAACAGAGTTGGTCGAAAACAAGGCTTATTCCAACGCAATTACACAGCCCTACGGTGCTAAAGCCAGAATGGTTGCGAAAAGTTTTCGTATATATTACCCGTCGGATTTCGGCGGGTATTTTTAACCGTAAAAAAGACTTTTATACGCGGTTAAAAAAGGAGGCGCGTTATGACCGAAGAAATGGAAGTTTTATTTGAAAAACTGACCGCTTTTTACGAAAACCGCAAATACGCGGAACTTCGGATACTTCTTCTCGATATGGAACCGACGGATATCGCGGCGTTTATGGAAGAAAACCTTGACGATAAAGACCAGATACGGTTTTTTAGACTTTTGCCTAAAGAACTCGCCAGCGACGTTTTCGTAGAAATCGATTCCGACACGCAGGAACACCTTATAAAATCCTTTTCGGATACTGAACTTAAAGCGGTTATCGACGATATGTTTTTGGACGATACGGTAGATATTATCGAAGAGATGCCCGCAAACGTGGTAAAGCGTATTTTAGCGTCTTCCACGCCCGAAAACCGCAAGCAACTGAACGAACTGTTAGAATACCCCGACGACTCCGCGGGTTCTATTATGACGACGGAGTTCGTCGCCCTGTCCGCGGATATGACCGTCGCGCAAGCGTTCGATAAAATCCGCAGAACGGGCATAAATTCCGAAACCATTTACACCTGCTACGTAACCGACGGTAAAAAGCATCTTATCGGCGTCGTTACGGTCAAAAAACTGTTGCTTTCGCAGATGACGGATATAATCCGCGACGTAATGGACGACGCGCCAATTTCCGTCGAAACTTTGGAAGACAAAGAAGACGTGGCGATGAAACTTTCAAAATACGACTTTTTAGCCCTTCCCGTCGTGGATAAAGAAGGCTGTATCGTCGGTATCGTCACGGTAGACGACGCGGTCGACGTTCTGCAAGAAGAAGCCACCGAAGATATCCAGAAGATGGCGGCTATTTTACCGACCGAAAAACCCTACCTTAAGCAATCGGTGTGGAACATATGGAAAGCGCGTATTCCGTGGCTATTACTCCTTATGATTTCCGCGACCTTTACGAGTATGATTTTATCGGGCTACGAAGCGAAACTTACGGCAATAAGCGCAGGCGCTGTGCTTTACGCGTTCGTGCCTATGCTTATGGATACCGCGGGCAACGCGGGCGGGCAGTCTTCGGTTACCGTAATTCGTGCGCTCGCCTTAAACGAGATAGAGTTTAAAGACATTTTCAAAATAATCTGGAAAGAACTGCGCGTTTCCGTACTGCTTGCTTTGACCGTTGCCGCCGTGTGCTTTGCTAAACTTATGCTTATCGACAGTTTGTATAACGAAATTTCGTTAAGCATAGCGGCAATCGTTTCGGGCGTGCTGTTTACTACTATCGTTATGGCGAAGTTCGTCGGGTGCTGTTTGCCCCTTATAGCCAAAAAGTGTAAGCTTGACCCCGCGGTCGTTGCTTCGCCGTTCATAACCACTATCGTCGACGCGCTGTCTTTAATAATTTACTGTTCGATAGCAATCGCGCTTTTGTAAAGTTTTGTGGGATAAAGGCGTTTTATAACGCCTTTTGTTTAGATTAAGTTTATAATTGTCTGTTATTATAGTATAAGTATAAGAATAAGCGGTAAAATATTTTTTAGTCTAACCGCGCCGCTTTAAGGCTTACCAAGGAGAAATAGTATACATAATATGAAAACCACCGTTCCGATATTTTTTGCAAGCAACGATAAATACGTTCCGTATCTCGACGTTGCGATAACTTCTATAATAGAAAACTCTTCCAAAGAGAACGATTATATAATAACCGTACTTAAAACCGACGTTTCGGAAGAAAATCAGAAAAAACTTTTAAAGCACGCGACCGATAACGTAAAAATTCGGTTTTTCGACGTGAAAAATATAATAGAACCTTTTAAAAACACTCTTCCCGATATGTTCTTCTACTCGCTTGCGGCGTACTACCGCCTGTTTATCGAAAGCGCTTTCCCCGAATACGACAAGGCGATATATTTAGACTGCGACGTGATTTTGCTTACCGATATCGCCAAACTTTACAATATAGACATAGGCGACAATTTAGTCGGCGCGATTTTCGAACAGAACACGTCGAGAGCGCCTATGTTCACCAACTACGTAGAAGAAATTATCGGTATCCCCTGGAACACCTATTTCAATTCGGGCGTAATGCTTATGAACTTAAAAGAATTCCGCAAATTCGGCGTGCAAAAGCGGTTTTTGAATATGCTTACAACCTACAATTTCGACTGCCTTGCCCCCGACCAGGAATATATAAACGTTATCTGCCACGGCAGGGTGAAATATCTGCCCACGGGCTGGAACAAGCACAGTTTTCCAGAGCCCCCCGAAGGCGATTTGAATTTGGTACACTTTGCGCTTGCGGACAAGCCGTGGTTTAACAAGGATACGATAAACGGCGAATATTTCTGGAAATACGCTAAAAAGAGTGAATTCTACGACGAAATTCTTGCGGGATTTAACGCTTATACCGAAGAAGAAAGAAAAAAGAGCCTTGAAATGTTTAACGATATCGTGCAGGCGATAGAACGTATGAAATTAAGCGACCGCACTTTCAAAAAACTGTGGTTCGATAAACACTTGGATAGGGTAAATGGAACAGTCTGAACAAAGATTAAAAGTATTAGCACGAATATCCGAATACGAAAAGGCAGGCAGGTTTAACGACGACGTGGAAGAAGACGCGCCCGCAAAACCCATCCGCCCCAAAGACGTGGACTACGTTAACAAAAAACTTTCGAGTAAGTTTTTAACCGTTATCGCGAACTTTTTAGGCAAAACTTTTTTCGAAAGTATGATAAAGAAAAACAAATTTATCATAAAAGAGATAATAGGACTTGACAACGCAAAAACGGATAGCGGCGCGATTATCACCTGTAATCACTTTAATATTCGCGATAACTACGCGGTTTACAGGGCATTAAAACCCGTGTTCCGCAAAAGGCAATATCTTTATAAAGTTATTAAGGACAGTAATTACACTAATTTCAAAGGTCCTGTCAGGCTTATGATGCGCCACGCGAACACCCTGCCACTTAGTTCCGACTTTGAGACTATGAAAAAGTTTTACGCAGGGGTAAAAACCTTACTTGCCCGCGGCGAAAAGATACTTATCTACCCCGAACAGGCAATGTGGTTTAACTACAGAAAACCACGCCCAATGCAACTCGGCGCGTTCAGAATTGCCGCAAGGAACAACGTTCCCGTTATCCCCGTGTTTATCGGTATGAAAGACAGCGAATATATTGACGACGAAGGCTTTCCCGTTCAGGAATACTATATTCACTTTCTGCCGCCTATTCTCCCCGACGAGAATTTGTCCGAAAAGGAAAACGCTGTAATAATGCGCGACAAAAATTACGCGCTTTGGGTAAAACTTTACGAAGAGTTTTATAAAGAAAAATTAACTTATTGAGTTTAATTTGAATTTAAAATTTTACGGGCGGCAACTATAAGTTGCCGCCCGTAAACATTTAACCTTTTTTATTTGTTTTCGTTCTCTTCTTCCGCGCCCGTTTTTTTCTTAAAACACGACTTTACATCGAAATTCAAGCACCACGCGCAGAACTTTTTGTCTTTATATTTTTCAAGTATATAAAATATAAGTTTGGTAATAAAATACGCGGCTATCGCGGATACCACACCTACTATTATTCCGCCTATAACGTCCGTCATATAATGCGCTATTAAGTACACGCGCGCAACACCCATTAAAATAACGCCTAAAAATCCTACCCAACTCCACTTTTTATTAAAGCAGATAAACAGCGCCGTCATAGCCGCCGCTATCATAGTGGTATGCCCCGACGGAAAACAGAAACTGTCCGAACTCGCCCCGCCAACGTATTCCCAGAATTCAGAATATCCCGCATCGTACGGTCTTACCCTCGCTACCGCATTTTTTAAGATAAAACTTGCTATTATCGCGCCGATACATAAAGCGCCGAACATACAAACGCCCTGTTTTCTGGTTTTAACAAAACACATTAAAACGATTGCTAAAACGAAAAATATTATTCCTTTAGTCCCTATTAAAGAAACCGCCTTAAATAGCGGCGTAAAAAACCCGCCCGCTTTTTCCGCTAAATTATGAAAGGCGTTAAACGCGCCGTTATCGAACCCGTAAAAAGTATTATTCAGCCACTCCGCCATACACAGTGCTCCTACGCATAAAGATTAGCAGATAATTGCAATATTGTCAAATTTTTACATAAAATTTATAAATTTTATTTCTTTTCTTAAACATTTTACTACGTCCGCGGCTTAAAGCCGCGGACGTTCACTAATTCCCATATAGAAAACATAAATTTCTTTCAATTAAAATAACATTTACCCTTTTACCATTTTCGATAGACTTTTAACGATATCGTCAATACTTACGCTTGTCGTATTCACGCAGATATCATAGTTAAGCGGGTCGCCCCATTTTTCGCCCGTGTAATAGTTATAATACCGCGCCCTGTTTTTATCTATCGACTTAATTTTTTTAACGAGTTTTTTGCGGGAAAGATTTTCCGCCGATTCGTTCCGCTTTAAACATCTTTCCACTTTGCTATCCATATCCGCGTACACGAAAATCCGTAAAGGATTAAAATCTTTCAGAATATAGTCGGCGCAACGACCGATAATCACGCAGTCGGATGCCGCCGCCATCTTTTTTATAACTCTTTCCTGCTCGGAAAAAATCTTCTGTTTCTGAAAAATAGTATTAGTATCTATATACGAAAAAGTGTGCGCCACGGATATGGGGAATAAATCGTGCGGATTGTTCTCTATTACTTGCTTTACGTACTGTTCGGAAAAAGCGGTGTTCTTTGCTATCTCCGTTATTATCTCTCTGTCGTAGTATTCTATGCCCAACGTTTTCGCAAGTTTGCGACCTAATTCCCTGCCGCCGCTGCCGAATTCCCTACCGATTGTAATTACCATAATTTCCCCCCCTTATTTTTAAAATTATAACATTGACAAACTCGCTTTGTCAATACCGTTTTTTATTTCAAACGCTTGCCACAATCTTTCCTTAATGGTAATATATATTATATAGATTTTAACTTGAAACAGGGGTATGTATGTCTGAAAACAATGTAAAAAACTCTTCCGTAGCGCGTGAAAAAGTTATCGCAAAAACGAGCGTTATCGGCATTTTTACAAACCTTATACTCGTTGGCTTTAAAGCGTTTGTCGGGTTTATTTCTAACTCCATCGCCGTAATTTTAGACGCAGTAAACAACTTATCCGACGCGCTGTCTTCGTTTATCACAATGATAGGCAACTTTTTGGCGGGCAGAAAACCCGATAAAAAACACCCGTTAGGGCACGGGCGTGTGGAATACCTGACCGCTATGATAGTCGCGGCACTCGTCATCTACGCGGGCATCACCGCCGCCGTGGAATCGGTTAAAAAAATAATAACCCCCGAAACGCCCGATTATTCCGCCGAATCGCTTATAATTATCGGTGTGGCAGTTGTCGTGGAAATAGCAGTAGGGCGGTATTTCAGGAAGGGCGGCAAAAAAGGCA
>CAMORY010000082.1 GCA_946624395.1 uncultured Clostridia bacterium
AAAGCACTACGCCTTTTACGCCAGAAGCGAAGGTATAGAGATGTTGCCGCCCGACATCAACGAATCGGAAGCGTTGTTCTCGGTAAAAGACGGTAAAATCCGCTACGGGCTGGGCGCTATTAAGAATATAGGCGTGGGACTTATATCGGATATAATAGAAGACAGACGCGTTAAAGGCAAATTCGCCTGTTTTGAAGATTTTATCGAGCGCGCGGCGGGCTTTAATATCAACAAGCGTATGATAGAAAATCTTATTTACGCGGGCGCGTTCGACTCTTTGGGTAAAAAGCGTTCGCAACTTATCGAAGTGTTTGCCGACTATCTCGACAGGGTTCAGGAAAGGAATAAAAACAAGTTAAGCAATCAGATTTCGATGTTCGAAACGGTGCTTAAAGATTTCGACAGGTTGGAAATCACCTATCCCGATATAGCGGAATTCGATTCCAAGTACAAACTGTTAAAAGAAAAGGAAGTGTGCGGCGCGTATATTACGGGACACCCCTTATCAGACTATAGAGAACTGTTTAAGAAATTCAATTTCTCCACCGCTAAATTTAACGAGTACGAAGAAGAAATCATAGAGACCGAAGGCGAAGAACCGCAGGTAAAGCGCACGTTCACTTCTATAAGAGAAGGGGACAGGGTGTATTTCGGCGGCATAATCACGTCTATAGAAAAGATAATGACAAAGTCGGGCAGTTCTATGGGATTTATTACGATAGAAGATTTAGACGGTTCGGTGGAGTGTACGGTGTTCCCCAAAACGCTTTCCGAAGCGCGGGAGTGGATTGTCGACGACGAACTTGTGGAGATTTCCGGCAGAATACACATTAAAGACAACGCGGCGACGGTAAACGTTGATAAAATTTCCAAAATGGAAGTTAAAAAGACGGACGCCGCCTTAAGCGGCGAAAAGGAATTTTTAGCGCTTGTAATGGACGAACAGGACGACAAAAAACTCGACAGAATTTTCGATATATTAGCATCCTACTCGGGCGATATACCCGTGTATATGGCAATAGGCGGCAAAAAATACGACGCGCATTGTTCTGTTCGCCGTTGCGAAGGGTTGAACCTGGAACTGCGCGGCGAACTTTCGGAAAATAATATCGTATTTTTTAAGAAAAAAGTTTAAAACGCCCGTAAAAAAATAGCAAAAATTTAAGTAATGTGTTAAAATATTTCTTGGTAAAAATAATTCGGAATAAATTTTTTTCAAGGTAGACGTATGGAACGAATAGCGGTATTAACAAGCGGTGGCGACGCACCGGGTATGAACGCCTGTATAAGGGCGGTGGTAAGAACCGCGCTTAACAATAAAATGGATATTTACGGCGTGGAACGCGGCTATGCGGGGCTTATAAAAGGCGAAATAACAAGGCTCGGCACGCGCTCCGTTTCCGATATGATTCATAAGGGCGGCACGTTTTTAAGAACGGCACGTTGCCCCGAATTTAAAGACGTAGAAGTCCAGCGCCGCGCGGCGGAAGCACTTTCGGCGTACGGAATAGAAGGGCTTGTGGTAATCGGGGGCGACGGTACTTTCCGCGGCGCTAAAGACCTTTCGGAAAATTTCGGAATTAAAATCGTAGGAATTCCCGGTACTATCGATAACGATTTATCGTATACCGACTATACGGTGGGGTTCGATACGGCTGTCAACTCTGTGCTGTGGGCGATAAACAATCTGCGCGACACTATGCACTCTCACGACAGGGTGTGTTTGTTGGAAGTTATGGGCAGGGCTTGCGGCGACATAGCACTTTACGCGGGCGTTGCGGGCGGTGCGGAATACGTTTTAGTTCCCGAAATACCGTACAATCTCGACGAAATAGCGTCGTCTATCAAAAAGAGTTATCTGCGCGGTAAAACTTCTAATATGATAATTTTGGCGGAAGGCGCGGGTAATCGCGACGAGATAGCGGCGTATATTCAGGAAAAGAGCGGTATCAGCGTTAAAACAACCAACTTCGGGTATATTCAGCGCGGCGGCTCGCCGAATATGGCGGACAGAATTTTAGCGGCGCGTTTCGGCTATAAAGCGGTGGAAATCTTAAAGGCGGACGGGGATAGCTGCGCCATCGGCATAAAAGACAACAAGGTGATAACCGTACCGTTTTCCGAAGTGGCAAACGGCGGCAAGAAATTCGATACAAAACTGTACGACATCGCTCACGTGTTGAGCCTGTAATAAAACGAATAAGATAAAAATTTTAAGGAGAACATTTTATATGAAAGGATTAAAGGGCGCGCTTATTTTTGCGCAATCGGGCGGACCGACTTCGGTCATCAACTCTTCTGCTGCGGGCGTATTTTTGGAAGGTTTACACTCCGACGCGATAACCGCGGTATACGGTGCGGCACACGGTATCAAAGGCATACTTAACGAAGAAATGTACGATATCGGCAAAGAAGACGAAAAAGAACTTCTTTTACTTAAAAACACACCGTCTTCCGCTATGGGGTCTGTAAGATATAAACTTAAAGACGCGGCTGTGGACGATACCGACTACAAGAGACTTTTGGAAGTATTCAAAAAGTACGACGTAAGGTATTTCTTCTACAACGGCGGCAACGACAGTATGGATACCTGCAACAAGATAAGCAAGTATATGGCAAAATCGGGCTACGATATCAACGTTATCGGCGTTCCGAAAACCATAGATAACGACTTGTACGGCACGGACCATTGCCCCGGATTTGCCAGCGCGGCTAAATTTATCGCCACCACGATAATGGAAATCAATCTCGACGCGAAAGTGTACGACACGGGTATGGTTTGTATAATAGAAGCGATGGGCAGAAACGCGGGTTGGCTTACCGCTTCCGCGGCACTCGCTAACGCAAAGGGCTACGGCGCGGATTTAATCTATCTTCCCGAAGTTGCTTTCGACGTAGATAAATTCGTAGAAGACGTAAAAGGCGTTCTCGCTAAAAACAATAATAAATGTATCGTCTGCTTGTCCGAAGGTATTCACGATAAAGACGGCGTTCTTATCGGCGAAGCACTTGGCAAAGCGGGCGCAAGGGACAGTTTCGGCCACGCTCAACTCGGCGGCGTCGCGGCAAACCTTGCTAATATCATCAAAGAAAAGACGGGCGTTAAAACCCGCGCTATAGAACTTTCGCTTATGCAGCGTTGCGCGGCGCATTGCGCAAGCAAAACCGATATAGAAGAAACGTTCGGCGCAGGCAAAGCGGCTGTTAAAGCGGCGGTAGCGGGCGAAACGGATAAAATGGTCTGCTACGCGAGAAAGGCGGGGGATAAATACGAGTGCGAATATAAACTCCTTCCTTTGGAACTTGCGGCAAATACCGAAAAGACCGTACCTTTAGAATGGATTACCAACAACGGCACGGGCATTTCCGAAGAATTCGTTAAATATGCGTTGCCGCTTATTCAGGGCGACCCCGAGTGTCCGAAAGAAGACGGACTTCCGAGATTTGCGCGCCTTAAAAAAGTTCTCGTAGAAAAGAGATAAATAAACGCTTAATTTATAAAAAAGGTTTATGCCCGCGGCTTTCGTACGCGTAAGAAAGCCGCGGGTTTTTTATTGTGAATTTCATAAATCGCCTGTAATTTTCATATATTTTTAAAAGCAAGTTATCAACATTACGGCAACAAAATTACACTTTTTATGTTGATAACTCGTATAAAAACACGGAGTTATCAACAAAATGATAGTTTTAAAGAAAAGAAATATAGTGATTGCGGCGGCGCTTATTCTTACGGCGATAACCTTCGTTTTATGCTTTGCCGCGCTGACGAATACGGGTACGGCAGCAACGGTTTCGGGCGTTAAAATAGTGCTTGACGCGGGGCACGGCGGGATTGACGGCGGCGTTTCGGGGATAACTACGGGAATGAAAGAGAGCGACATAAACCTTGCCGTCGTAAAAAAACTCCAAACCTATTTAAATGACGCGGGGCTTTCGGTGGTTTTAACCCGTAATTCGGAAGCGGGGCTTTACGGCGTGGCGTCTTCTACCCTTAAAAAACGGGATATGCAAAAGCGCAAGGAGATAATAGAAAAAGCCCAGCCCACTTTAATCGTCAGCGTGCATATGAATTATTACCCCAACTCTTCCCGTCGCGGCGGGCAGGTGTTTTACCGAAAGGACAGCGAAAGTTCGGCTGTTCTTGCGCGGTCTATGCAGAACAGTCTGAACGATTTATATCAGGACGTAAAGGACTATTCGCCGCTCACGGGCGACTATTATATGCTTAACTGTACCGATTACACGTCGGTTATCGCCGAGTGCGGCTTTCTGTCTAACCCCGTTGACGAAGCGCTTTTAATAACGGACGAATTTCAGTCGGAATTAGCGTATTCGCTGTTCCGCGGAATAATAGATTATCTTACCGAAAGTTCTATCGTTTATTTTTAACCGCCTTTGCCGCAATTCTTTTTTGAATTGCGGCTTTTTTATTGTAATTTTGCACTATTATATGGTATAATCATAAAGGAATATAAGCGGCGGTAAATTAAAGTGTTTCGTTTGGGCGATAAAATGGACAAGGCTAAAGCCAAAGCCTTAAATCCCGTGGTGCTGGCGTTCGTGGGGGACGCGGTTTATTCGCTGTTCGTGCGTGAAAAACTTGCGTTTAATTCGGACAAAAAGACGGGTGAACTCAACAAACTTGCGGTGCAAGAAGTCAGGGCGACCGCGCAGGCGGAGTTTTATACCCGTATAAAACACCTGTTGAACGAAGAAGAAGACGGCGTATTCCACCGCGCGCGCAACGCGAAAAAACCTACGAAAGCCAAAAGCGCGACGGTTGCCGAGTACAACGTTTCCACGGGGCTTGAAGCGGTTTTGGGCTACCTTTACGTTATCGGCGATATTGACAGACTTAATTTTATTTTAAACGAAGGAAATCAGGACGGTTTATGAGAATAGAAGGCAGAAATTCCGTTTACGAACTCTTAAAAACGGACAAAGAAATAGATAAAATACTCGTAAGAAAAGATTTACAGGACGAAGCGAGCAAACGTCTTATAAACGTAATCAAATCGCATAAAGTTAAAATTCAACTCGTCGATAAATACGTTATCGATAAAGAGAGTGAGTCTGGGCGTAGCCAAGGCTTTATAGCCTACGTTTCGGACTATAAATATTTTGATATTGCGGACGTTATAGACGGCGCTAAAGACAAAGACGGGTTTATAGTTATCTTAAACGAAATATTAGACCCGCATAATCTCGGCAGCATAATCAGGGTATGCGAGTGCGCGGGGGTAGACGGAATAATTATAAGCAAGGACAGAAGCGCTTCGGTATCCGACGCGGTTATGCGTATATCCGAAGGCGCTTTAAATCACGTTAAGGTGGCGCGCGTCGTTAATATCAATAACGCCATAAAAGAATTAAAAAGTAGCGGCTACTGGATTTACGGTACGGATAGCGCGGGCGGCGAAATGTATAAAACCGATTTGACGGGCAAAATAGCAATAGTAATCGGCGGCGAAGACAGCGGCGTTAAGCAACTTACCAAAAAGAATTGCGACGGGATAATATCCATACCTATGTTCGGCAAAGTGAACTCCTTAAACGCGTCGGTTGCGTGCGGGGTAGTGGTTTACGAAGCGGTGCGCCAAAGACTAAAACGTTAAAAAAGGTACAAATGGAAGATTACGCTTTAATTTCCGACGAACAACTTGCGATAGCTGCAAAAACCGACTGCCGCGCCTTGGAAACGCTTATCGGGCGTTATAAACAGGCGGTCAGGGGGATTTCTCGGCAATATTTTCTGACGGGCGGCGAAGAAGACGATTTAATTCAGGAAGGGACTATCGGGCTATTTAAGGCGATAACGACGTACGACGGGACTTCGCCGTTTAAAAATTACGCGTTTACGTGCATAAAAAGCGGCATAATTTCGACCATAAGAAAGTCGACGAGTTATAAAAACAAAGCGCTGTTGTATTACGTTCCCATCTGCGCGGGCGAAGACGACGACAAAAACCCGCTTATAAAGGGCGAGATAATAGACCCCGAAGAAGAATACATCAATTCCGAATCCGCGCGGGAGTTTAGGCGGCGTGTAAAAGCGGTTTTAGGCAAATACAACACCGAAATTT
>CAMORY010000083.1 GCA_946624395.1 uncultured Clostridia bacterium
CTAAAAACGCAAAGTCATTTAAGGCTTACGATATATTAAAAGACGAATACGTTGCGGTTAGCGGCGAAATGGATTTTAAAGAATACCAGTCGTATCTGTTGTATTTTGACGATAAGGACTATAAGCCCCAACATGGTAAAAAAGCGGAATTGACTTTAAATAATTCGTTTATAGTTAAAGGTAAAGTGGATAATTATCTGACGCTTGACTACGTGCGTTATTCGTTCGACGGTAAAACTTTCAGCGAGCCGTTGCACCATATGGGCGTGTTCAACGAGATGCTTGAAAAACGTTATACAGGCGACCTGTATTTAAAATACGAGTTTACCGTAAAAGAAAAGCCCGAAATTTGTGAACTTTTAATAGAAAACACTAATCTGTTAAGCGTTTTTGTCAACGGTGTAAACGTGGTAAAAACGGGCGTTTCGGACGTGGAAAAAGAACTTTTCGTTTACGATATAGCGAACGCCTTGGTTATAGGTAAAAATGAGATAACGGCGAAAATAAATTATTATCAGAGTGAAAACGTTTATTACGCGTTGTTCGGGGAAAATATAACCGAAAGTCTTAAAAATTGTCTTGTATACGACACCGATATAGAAGCGGTATACTTAAGGGGCGATTTCGGCGTTTACGGGGATTTTGAGAGTGGCAAATCGGAAAACGTCCTTTTAGGCAATAATTTTTATATAGGCAGGCAGAAAAAAGAGACGACTTGTCTTATAACCGACGGTTTTCCGTTCTTTAAGGGTGATATAATCCTTACGCAAAAGGTGTTTGTGGCAGACACGAACGCAAAACTCGTGATAGACGGGCGCTTTCATCTTATAGAACTAAAAGTCAACGGTAAACGCGCTGGTAAAATGCTGTTTGACAGCGAACTCGATTTAACGGAGTATCTTAAAAAAGGCGAAAACGAGATAGAGATTACGCTTACCGTCGGCAACCGTAATTTATTAGGACCTTTCCATACGGAAGAAGAAGAGCCGTTCGCCGTAGGACCTTATACGTTCGAGCG
Organism: uncultured Clostridia bacterium; assembly: GCA_946624395.1. Classification (GTDB taxonomy): domain Bacteria; phylum Bacillota; class Clostridia; order Christensenellales; family Borkfalkiaceae; genus UBA1259. The sequence goes on from CAMORY010000083.1 coordinate 1,019, forward strand.
GTTCGGCACATGGACAAACGGTAAGAGCGAATACGTAAAAGATTATTACGCTTTCGTTAAAACGATAGTATAAAAGTATTGAAAATAATGTATTTGTTTTTAAAAGAGTTCGACCAGAACCGTTAAGGTTCTGGTCGAACTCTCTTGGTGCGGATAAAGGGACTTGAACCCCCACCCTTTCGGAATAGATCCTAAGTCTATCGCGTCTGCCAGTTCCGCCATATCCGCATTTATGGTATAATTTTAACACATTTTATGGATTTGTCAAAACATTATTCGCCGTTTTGTAAGGAAATTCCGTTATTCTTTGACTTTTAAGCCGTTCGGTTATATAATTTATAAAAAAGCAGATATCACTTTTAATCTTTTTCCGTCATACTATAATGTATGCCTGTAAAAGCGTACGTCAATCTTAAAAATATTATCTATAACGCGAAACAGATAAAAAAGCGCTTGCCGAAAGGCGTAAAGTTCTGCGCTGTAGTTAAGGCGGACGCGTACGGGCACGGTGCGGAAAAGGTTTCCGGCGCAATATATAATATCGTCGACTGCTTTGCGGTCGCTACCGCAGCCGAAGGCGTAAAGTTAAGACTTTCGGGGATTGATAAAGATATTCTCGTTCTGACAAAAGTCTTTAACGACGAATTAGTTCAGGCAGTAAATTATTCTTTAACGCTTACCGCGAGCGGTATTTCAGATTTGAAAAGATATGCGTCAGAAGCCGCGCGGCAGGGCGCATGCGTAAAAGTACACGTAAAGTACGATACGGGTATGCATAGGCAAGGCGTAAAAAGCGAACGCGCGTTAAAAGCCGCGCTTACTTTCTGCAAGGAAAACAGAGATATCGACCTTTGCGGGCTATATTCGCATTTTTCTTTTCCCGAAGACGATAAATCAAGAAACGCCGCACTTAATAAATTTTCCGTTGCGAAAAAACTCGCGAAAGAGTATAATAGTAGCATAACGTGTCATATATCGGCAAGCGGCGGCTTTATTAAAGGTGAATACGCCGATATGGTGCGGATAGGTATTCTGCTTTACGGTTATACGCCGTTTAAAACCGACGCTATAAAAGTAAAGCCGGCTATGAAAGTTTACGCACCTATTGTGGCGAGAAGAAAGTTAAAGCGCGGAAATTATGCGCTTTACGGCGATAAGCGCGCTTCGGAAGATACGGACTTTGCGCTCGTAAGGTACGGCTACGCCGACGGTCTTTTCAGAAAAGAGATAGACGGGCAGTTCAATAACCGCTGTATGGATTTGACGGCTATGACGGGTATAAATAAGACAGCCCGCCGCGCCTTGGTTATGGGAAGCGCCGATATTCTTGCCGAAAAATACGGCACGATTTCTTACGAAATACTTGTAAAAAGCGCGCTTCGTGCGGAAAAAATTTATATTTACTGAATAACGAAATTTATTTAAAAGGACAGGCTTATGAAATATTATTTAAAGCAAGGGGTTTTTCCCTTCATCTATATGCTATTTATGGCGATGATTGCTTTCGGAATACTCGCCATAAGCGGGCTTTTGTGGCTTAAAATAATTCTTGCCGTTTTAAATATTGCGTTGTACGCGGTAGTCGTTGCCGCCGTTTCGTATAAAGAAGGGC
>CAMORY010000084.1 GCA_946624395.1 uncultured Clostridia bacterium
GAGATTAAAATTGAAAATGCCGACGAGTCCCCAGACTATCGCGCCTATGATAACCAGACTGAAAGCAATAATCGTAGTAAACTTCATATCTTCCTCCGAAACTTATTATGTGAAGTTTTCGGCGGGATATACGGGTTTACCGTAATTTTTTATTTTATTTGATTTTTGCCGTTTTTTGAGTGTACTCTTTTTACGAACTCGTCGTGATTTTTCATCGTGGCAAGCATTGAATTTTGTAGCGGGGGAAAAGTCGCTCTTTCTTCCGCTTGCGCGTTTTCGCCTTTAGCGAAAAGCGGTTTAGCGGGCGTTAAACCCGAAGAGTTTCCGCTTTTTTCCGTTCCCGTTCCGTTAAATAGCGTGCTTAAAATATTAAAAATGCCGAATTTATCCATTTATTTCGCTCCGAAAAACAAAAACCGCGCAAAAAAACTTAAAAATCATTGCAAAAACGCGGCGATTAGAGTATAATTGTTCTACGAGAATTTTTGCGGCTTAAAAACGCTCTCGTACAGTTATTTATATTCGGCAACCGATAAAAAGTTGACCGAACGCGGAGAATATATGAATAAATGGACAAAAGGACTATTAACTGTTTCGCTTGTTTCGGCACTCGTCTTTTCGACGGCGTGCGGCAGTAGCGGCGGCGACGCTTGGCAAGGCAACGCTTTTACCAACTACGGCGAAGTTAAAACGGAAACGCTCGGCGGGTTCGTTGCCGAAACCGATAACTACGTGTATTTTATAAACGGCATAGGCAGCAGTTCGTGGGACAACTCCTACGGTACGCCCGTTAAAGGCGCGCTGGTCGCGGCGGATAAAAACAATCCGACGGACGTAAGGGTTGTTATTCCCGAACTTATGGTTTCTTCAGACTACGGCGCTGGCGTGTATATTTTCAAAGAAGGCGACAATACGTACGCTTATTACGGCACGCCTAATAAGGAAAAAAATTCTTCGGGCGACGTGGCGTCTTCCGAAATGACCTTTACGAGAACCCGTCTTGACGGCAAGAAGAGCGAAAAACTTTTCACGGTTTCGTCGCACTCCACCACGTACCGCGTGGCGCAGGCTCAAAACGGTAAAGTTTATATCGTTTATTACGATACCGAAGAAAGCGCTTTGATTTCTTACGATTGTAAGGCAGGAACAAAGACGGTTATCGCAAAAACCGACGCGGAAAGCAACGAGAAAACGGACGGCGAATATCTTTCGCTCGGCGAATATAAGTTCCTTGACAACGGCAGCGGGGCGCAGGTTGCGTATGTTATGACCGCTTATTACGAACCGTATATGAAGGAAAAGGCGGAAAACGCAGATTCCTATTCGAGAGGGGAAGAGAATTACAACAAACTGTACGTGTACTCGGTAGACGGCGGTGCGGTTTTGGTTAAAGACGGCAAATCCGACGGAGATACCAAAGACACCAAATACGCGCTTAAAGTAAACGTGGGCGAATATCTGTTCTATACCGCAACCCCGCTTGTTGGCACGGCGGAAACGTACGGCGTTAAACTTTCCGCACTTGCGGACGCGGTTAAAATCGACTATGACGGCAACATTAAAGACGGTATGATTATAGTCGATTACGATGAAGTGTATTATTACGATTCAACCGCTCAAAAGGTTATGGTAAACACTCTCGTAAAAACCGCCACGGTAGACGAAAACAATACGAAAGCCGCAATACTTAAAGACGGCACGGTAAGTTCGCTTATCGATATTGACGCGAATTATGTATATTGTGTTAATTCCGAAGGGTATATCGTAGCGATAGAGCGCGCGGAAAACGGTAAGACGATAAGAATTTCCGAACGTATCGCGTCTTCAAGTTGGTATAAGCCCGAAACGGTCAAACTTACCGTAAACGGGGAAGAAGCGGAATATATGCTTTACTGCGACGGTTCGACGGAAGGTAATTCCTATATTTACAGCGCAAAACTTGATTTCAGCGATGAAAACGTTAAAGAAGAAGATACCGACGACGATGGCGAAACGGATATTTACTATCTTGAAAGTTCGTTTATAGGCGTTATGCCTGCGGCGGACAGGGCGGCGGTTGCTGCCGTTAAAATCAACGCAATCGAAAGCACGCTGGATTTAGAAGAAGACGGCGACGGTAAATTGTATTCGGAAAGCGTTAAAACGGCGCGCGCGGCTTATGACGCGCTTGACAAAAACGCTAAAGCCGAAGTTTCCGAAGACGATTTGACTAAACTCGTTAACGCCGAAAAAGCGGTGGCGCTTGCAAATCTCTTTATCAAACTCGAACCCGTTAAATATTACGACGGTCTTGACGAAGACGCGCAAGTTGCGCTTAAAGAGACGCTTAAAGCCGACTATCAGGCGGCAAAAGCAAAAGTCGAAGAATACGGCGACGATTATGAAACCATAGCGGCGTATCTTGAAAACAACCTTAACTATTTCTATCAGCAGGCTAAAAGCAAACTCGGTTAAAATTTAATCAATCTGAAATCTAAAAACGCCTTGGCAAAAGCATTGCCAAGGCGTTTTACTTTACATACTTATGAAAATATTTATTTTAGCATATAAAGTAAAATCGCAATATATAAGCAAAAAAGTCAAATATTTACTAATTATTGCGAAACTTGTCGAAAAACACGACTTTTTAATGACTTATGAAAAAATTTTGAAAA
>CAMORY010000085.1 GCA_946624395.1 uncultured Clostridia bacterium
AAAAAAGCAAAAAAGAAATAAGTATTGTTTTAAGCGGCGGTTTTTCCGAACAGTTTAAGTATAAGCGCGAAAATTATAAATACCGCGCCGAAAGTAAGGTAGTAGCCCTTTATGGGCGCGATATAACTTAATATAGTAAACAAGAGCCCGAAAACGAGAAAGTTTTTGGCTCTTTTTTTGTCCAAAAGCCTTGTAAAATCGACTGTGCGGGTTGGCGCTTCGTACGAGATAATTTCGGGATTTTCTGGTAAAAGCCCGTGCGTTTCCAACAGAGAATAGGCTTTTTTGCCGTCGGTTAAAATTACTTTGCCGCCGAACCTTGCGGCAAAGTCTTTAACTTCGTCCGAAAATTTTTCGGCAAAGATTTCGGCTTTAGTGCCTTTAGGGGTGGCGTTAAAACATTTCACCACGTCGGTCTTACTCACCGCGTCAAACCCGAACCTGAAAAACGCCGTCGCGTTTTTATTCTGGATAAAAATACAGCCGCGCTTTTTTTCCGTTAAAAAGCCTTCGGCTTTGAAGGCTTTGTCGAACATGGCTATAAGCGTTTTTTCGTCCGATAGATTAAGCGCCGTCATAACGCGGCGGAAATTTTTTTCATTTTTAACGCCGCAGACCTTGGTTTTACGTTTTTCCAGCGATAATTTAACGGTGAAAAGGGTAAAAATTATAGCGACGGTAGCGGAAAGTACGTAAGACGCGGGGCGCGGCAGATAGTAGTTTATGGGTATAAACGCTAAAAAGAAGCCCGCTATAAGATAGAACAAAGCGTCCACGGTAATTGCAAAGTACGTTTTCATAACGGGGAAATTATTGACCGAAAACCGATAATTTATACCCACTTTGCCCGTAAACGATTGATTTTATCCGCGGATTATGCGATAATAAAAGCGTGAAAAGAATAGTTGTTTTCGGCGGTACGTTTAACCCCGTGCATAATGAACACGTGAAAACCGCCGTCGCCGCTTTAAAAGAGCTTAAAGCGGATAAAATAGTCATCGTTCCGACCTTTCTGCCGCCGCATAAAAACGTATCGCCGGCAAAGTCTTCGGACAGAATAAATATGCTTAAAATCGCCTTCCGCGGCGTGGAAAACGTGGAGATTTCCGATTTTGAAATTTTAAGCGGCGGGAAAAGTTATTCCTATATTACCGCGGAACATTTTAAAAATCTTTATAAGGGCGCGGAACTTTTTATGATAGTCGGCGGGGATATGCTAAAGGACTTTAAAACGTGGAAAAACCCCGAACGGATACTTTCTGCCGTAAACCTTGCCGTCGTTTCGCGCGAAGATTACGCGTGCGACTATAACGCGGAGCGCGAGTATTTTAAAAACGTTTTCGGCAAAGATTTTACCGTGCTTGAATTTACGGGCAAAACCGTTTCTTCGACGGAAATAAGAACGGGGATTGCGTTCGGGTTAAAGCCGCAGGGAATAGACGATGAGGTTTATAATTATATCACGGAAAACGCCGTCTATCCGCCCGACAAGTACCAGAAATATATACTTGAAAATCTGCCGGAAAAGCGGGTAATTCATACCGCAAACGTAGCGGTCTGCGCGCTTAAAAAAGCCAAAGAGTTAAATCTCGATTATGAAAAGGTGCGAATAGCCGCTACCCTTCACGATTGCGCAAAGTACGACGACTATAGAAATTATAAGGGCTTTGTGTTGCCTTTAGACGTGCCGCCGCCTGTGGTTCACGCGTTTTTGGGGGCGTTCGTTGCGGAAAAGGTATTGGGGGTTGCCGACGGGGAGATTTTGGACGCAATACGCTATCACACGTCGGGGAAAGCGGATATGAGTACGCTTTCCAAACTTATATTCGTTGCGGATATGATAGAAAAAGACAGGTCTTACGACGGGGTGGAGATTTTGCGCGCAGAGTACGAAAAGGACTTTGAGAGTTGTTTTAGGCTTTGCTTAAAAGAAGAAGTGGCGCATTTACTTAATAAAAAACAGTATATTTATTCGGAAACGTTAAACGCGTACGATTATTACGTACGGGATAAAAGGAGTTAATATGGAAGCGAAAGAATTAGCGGAAAAAGTCTGTGAAATTTTAGAAAGTCATAAAGGCGAAGACGTGCGCGTAATAGATTTGCGCGGCAAGACCGAAGTCGCCGACTTTTTCGTTATAGCAAGCGGCAGGTCGATGACGCACACGCGTTCACTTATAGACAACGTGGAAGAAGAACTTGAAAAGCAGGGTATTTCGCCCACGCGTGAAGAAGGCGTAAGAGAAGGGCGCTGGGCGGTAATTGATTACGGCGACGTGATAGTTCACGTTTTCAACGACGAAACGCGGCTTTTCTATCATTTAGAAGCCCTGTGGGATAAAAATTAAGCGCTAAAATCAGGCGGGTGGATTTTAAGAAACCTTTTTAACGTAGATTTTATCCACTTCGTCGGGGTTTATTTCTATACTTTTAACCGCTTTTACGGGCTGGGGCTTATTTGCGGGCGCTTTGCGTTTTTTAGGTATGAATTTTATCGGTTCGCGCTTAAAATATAGGTATAAAAGTTTTATTCCCGCAACGAGTACGGTTGAAATAAGAAAAAAGCCTATTAAGCATAACGGCCCTAAAAACAGGGAAGAAGGGATAGCGTTCATAACTCAATAATTATATTAGCACTTATTTTTCGGCAGAATTTACGTACAGTTTGTAAAAAAAGGGTGCTTTTTACGGAAAAGGGGTAGACTATGTTTCTTGATAAAATAAAAAATCTTTTTAAAAAGCAAGATAAGGCGGCGGCTAAAGAAGCGCAAGAAACCGATTTAAGTGCGGAGTTCGGCTTTGACGAAGATGCGCCCACGGCAGAAGAACCCGCCGCGGAGTGCGCGGAAAGCGCGACGGCTGTTCCGATAGAGATTGCAGAAGAAAACGCCGTGGCGGTTATAGATGAAGTTATAGGCGACAAGGAAGAAAAAAGCCGGCGCGGTAAACGCGGTGGCAAAACCCCCGCGGTTAACGATTTTTCGCGCCTTGCGGAGATTTTAAATAAAGACGAGCAGACGGTTTTAGAAGAGTGCAAACTTTTTCAGATAAAAAAGGTTATGTCTAAACTATCCAAAGCGGTGGTACGCCGCGGGCTGTCTGACGGAAAGATAAAAGCGCTAATTCAGAACGTAGGAGTTTCGGGGCTTAACGAAATCGCCGTCGCGCCCGCGTATCTTAACGCGTTTGCCGCTAAAATCAAAAGCGAAGACGTAAAGGTTTGCGCCGTGGTGGATTTCCCGTTCGGGGAAGCGTCTTTTAAGGTAAAACTTTCGGAAATAAAAAACTGTGTAAAAAGCGGTGTGGACGGGGTGCTGACGGTGGTGAATTCCGCCGCGCTTTCAAAGGACAATCAGGGCGAACTTAAAAAGCAACTTAAAAAAGTCGGCAGGGTAAAAGGCGTGGAAAGGGGCGTTGCCGTGAACGCCGAAGACGTAAGTGCCGAAGATATAAAACGGCTTTTTCACACGCTTGAAAAGACGGGTATGGATTACGCGGCGTTTTTGTTCGGCAACGTTTCCAAAAAAGAACTGTTGTCAAAGATGAAAGAAATAAACCGCAATAAAGGCAAAACCAAAATAAAGGTTATGGCTAACGTGGAAAACGTAAATGGCGTAAAAGCGCTTATCGCGCTGGGCGCGGACGGAATAATTACCCCGTATGCGGACGCGGTTGCAAAGGAACTGTTTAAAGATTTCGGGATAAAAAGCGTAAGGCTTATATAAACGCTTTACAAAACCGGAAAATAGTTATAAAATATAGTTAATTCTTTGGGGCGGGGTGAAATTCCCCACCGGCAGTACAGTCTGCGAACCTTATTTTAAGGCTGACAAGGTGCAATTCCTTGACCGACGGTAAAGTCTGGACGGGAAAAGAGTTAAAGTTTTTTGCCGTGATTTTTCACGGGAATATGATTTTAAACGCCCCTTGGATTTTAAGGAGGCGTTTTTTATGTTCAAAAATCTGTTTACTACCAAGAATATCGCAGGTATGGCGGTATTTGTAGCGTTATCATTTATATTGACTTTGCCTATATTTGAAATACCGATTTTCCCAGGCACGCCGTATAAACTTGATTTTTCAAACGTATTCGTGCTACTTGGCGGATATATGTACGGACCGATTGCCGGAGTTATAATACTGTTTGCCGAGCAGTTATTGCA
>CAMORY010000086.1 GCA_946624395.1 uncultured Clostridia bacterium
CAAAAGCACCACGATAGTGGTCGGAACGGCTATTATAAACAATACCCAAAAACTTCTTTTCGCAAACATAATTCCGTATGCAAACAATACCGTGGCAATTATCCAGACAAGTGAAACGGCAAGTAAAGTTATGATAAGTTTATTTGCCTTTTCTTTTTTTATTGTGGCGTTTGAAGTAATATTGTCTTCGTCAGTATTAGAAACAAGAAAGTCTAAACTTACCCCGTATAAATCGGCTATGTCTTTAAGTACGTCGACGGGGGGGATAGCCTCCCCACGTTCCCATTTGGATATGGATTTATCGGTATAATTAAGTTTTTCCGCCAACTTGCTTTGGGTTAACCCGTGTTCCGTTCTTAAACGGACAAGGTTTTGCGGCAATATCTCTTTAACGTTATTCATACGTTTATTATATCACAACGATTTTATAAAATCAACGCATTTTTAAGGAAATTTCAAGGTTTTTGCATTACGGTAGAATTAACTCTCTTAAAAGTAGAATAGCCGTTCTACTAAAATGCTATGGCAAAACGGCAAAGTTCTACCTGTGATTGTTGATTAAAACGGGTTAGGATTGTAAAATATATACGTAAGTATTTTGGCATACGGCAAGTGCCGATAAAATCCAACGGGCAACCGCTTGACTGCCGGCGCTGAATAACTCTGATAATTAAAAGGGAAATTAAAAGATGACGAATATTTATCATAAAAAAGAAATTCCTTTGGTGTTTGCGGTGGACGATAACTACGCGCCTTTTTTGTGCGTGGCACTGCGTTCCATAATGGATAACGCTTCTACAGATTATTACTATAAGGTTTATATTCTTAACACGGGGCTTTGCGAAGATAATAAAAAAAGGATAGTCAGTATAGCCGAAGAACTTTCGGACGACCTTTCGGTCGATTACGTGGACGTTGCCGACCGTATGGACGAGATTAAGGATAAGACCGCGCTCCGCGATTATTATACGAATACTACTTATTTTAGAATTTTTATACCGTCGCTTTTTCCGCAGTACGATAAAATTTTATATCTTGACAGCGACCTTGTGTTTTTAGACGATATTTCAAAACTTTACAACACCGATTTGGGCGACAATATATTTGCGGCGATTCACGAAGAAGCAATGTCGGAGTTTGACGTGCTGGGTGTGTATTCCGAGCAGTTTTTGGGCGTGGAAAGGATGCGTTATTTTAACGCGGGGCTTTTGGTTATCAACGCCGTGGAATACAGAAAGGCGGACGTGGAACGCGCGTTTATAAACCTTATGACCGAACATAAATTCAGGGTGGCGCAGGACCAGGACTACCTTAACGTCGTTTGTAAGGGCAGAATAACTTATCTGGACGTGGGGTGGAACAAAACGCCTATACCAGGCATGGCTTTCGACGATAAGGATATAAAGGTTATACATTATAAACTTAACTTTAAGCCGTGGCGTTATGATAACGTGCGGTATCAGGAACCGTTCTGGAAATACGCGAAAGAAACGCCTTATTATAACGACCTTATAACAATGCGCGAGAGTTATTCGCAGGCGGAAAAGGACAGGGACGAGTTGGCGTTCGGCAATCTTCTTAAAATGGCGCACGAAGACACGCACGCCGATTATAATTATCTTAAACTGATAAAGAGTTCTTGTTAAAGGCAGGGCGTTTTTATGGCAGAAACGATAGCAAAATCGCCCGACAGGCTGAAAGTCCTTGAAAAAATAGCCGAACACGAACGGCTGGGACTTTGGGATAAGGACGTGGAAGACGACCCCGCAACGATAGTTTTAACGCCCGATAAAGTGGATTATCTCGGTAAAAAACTTTCGTCTAAAATAGGCACGTTTTTCGCTAACCGCGCGGCGGTTAAGTATTACGAAAAAGAAATCAAAAAAGGCGATTTCATAATAAAAGACGTGCGTGGGATAGAAAATTTTAAGGCTGTAAACGGCGGCGCGGTGATAACCTGCAATCATTTTTCGGTATACGATAATTACGCCGTGTATCGTGCCATACGGGATTATTTACCCAAGGGGCATCAACTTTATAAGGTAATACGCGAAGGCAATTATACTAGTTTCAAAGGCTTATACGGATATTTTTTCCGACATTGCAATACGTTGCCGCTTTCTTCGCACCCAAAGACCATGATGCTGTTTATGCAGGCGGCGGACGAACTTTTGCGCCGCGGGGAAAAGATACTTATATATCCCGAACAGGCTATGTGGTGGAACTATCGTAAGCCCCGCCCGTTAAAGAGCGGCGCGTTCCGCTTGGCGGTGAAAAGCAAAGTGCCGATAGTGCCCGCATTTATTACTATGGAAGACAGCGAGAAAACGGGCGCGGACGGGTTTAAATTGCAGGAGTACACCGTTTGGTTTTTGCCGCCGCTGTACCCAAAAGAAGAACTTTCCGATAAGGAAAACGCGGAATACTTAAAGACGAAAAACTTTGAACTTTGGAAAAATCTTTACGAAGAAGTTTACGGTGTTCCGCTCAACTACGGAGAATAGAACCGTGTTTTATTTAATCATCATACTGTCGGCGTCGTTTGTTATCGGCGCAGTAAATTATATTTTCGTCGCACCCGTGTACGACATTACGTTATTGCAAGTTGCGTTTTACGTTTCCGTATCGGTAATCGCGGCGATAGTGATTGACGGGCTGTTTGCGACCGTCGTCAGATGGTTTTTGCCCGAAAAGGGGTTTTCGGTCGACAGAAAATGTTGGGCAGGCGGCAGGAAAGAGTGCCGCTTTTACGAAAAGATAGGCATAAAGCGGTGGAAAGAGAAAGTTATCGAACTCGGGTGCTTTACAGGTTTCCGCAAGAACAAAATAGCAGAACCCAACAATAACGAATACGTCGCAAGATATATAACCGAAGCGAATTTCGGCGTGGGCTGTCATATAGCGGACGTGCTTTGCGGGTATCTGGTCTGCCTTGTTTTCCCCGAATACTGGTTTTCCGTGGGACTGCCCGTGGGATTTGTAAATATGATACTTAACGGGCTTTCGCTTATGGTGTTGCGCTATAACCTTCCTAAACTTCAGACGCTTTACAGGATAAACGCAACCCGCGAAAAACGCCGTCAGGCGCTTGAAAACGCAGCGACTTCGTCCGTTTCGTCCGTCGGCGGCACGGCGAGCGACGTCGAAGAAGCAAATTCCGTAATCGCTTAAGCGTAATTTGACATAATTTAAACATAATTTTAAAAATAAAAACCGACTGATAAAAAAGGTCGGTTTTTTTGTTTATTACACGCTTTACATATCTTTAAAAAAGTAATACAATATTATAAAACGGTTTATAAGCGAAAGAGTTTATTAAATCGCTTAAAACGGAGCAAAGACAATGAAAATAATTCACACTGCCGATTTGCATCTCGATTCCGCGATAGACACTCTGCCTACCGATAAAAGCAGGGTTCGCCGCGACGAAATTCTGCGCACCTTTGAGCGCACGTGCGAGTATGCGAAAATTAACGGCGTAAAAGTGGTGATAATCGCGGGCGACGCGTTTGACAGCCCGCGCGTTTCCAAAAAGACCGCTGGGCGGTTTGCCGAAGCGATAAAGTCCGCGGCGGACACGGATTTTTTATATCTTTCGGGCAACCACGACAGGGTGTTTTTGAAAACTTACGGCGAAATTCTGCCAGATAATTTCAAAGTGTTTAAAACCGAGTGGACGACTTTCCGCTACGATAACGTGGCGATAACGGGGATTGCACTCGATAAATTCAACGCGCCCTTTGCGTACGACAATTTAAGGCTTAACGAAAAAGAAACGAATATCGTCTGTATGCACGGTCAGGTCTTGGGCTATAAGTCTGAAGAAGCGGCGGAAACAATAAGCATACCTTTACTTAAGAACAAATTTATCGACTATCTTGCACTCGGGCATATTCACTCTTTTTCGGAAGGCGTTATCGACGAGCGCGGCAAGTTTGCCTATTGCGGTTGCCCCGACGGAAGGGGGTTCGACGAAACGGGGGTAAAAGGGTTCGTGCTTATAGACACGGGCAGTGGCGCTAAAGGCGTAAAAACGGAATTCGTGCCGTTTTGCAGCAGGATTTTTACGGAAAAGGAATATTCCGTCGACGGCGAAAAGTCTTTTTACGCTTTACGGAACAGAATAGTGGAAGAAATGCGCGCGACCTTTGCGCCCGAAAGCATTGTTAAAGTTATTCTTACGGGCGGGCACGACGCGGATTTTATAGTGGATAAAGAAGATTTGGCGTTGCGGCTTAACGAAAACTTTTTTTTCGCTAAAGTGTACGACAAGACGGCGGTTAAGGTGTCGGAGAAAGATTACGCTTTCGATAAGTCGGTACGCGGGGAGTTCGTGAGAAAAGTGCTTTCGAGCGATTTGGGCGAAGAAGAGAAAAACGCCGTGATACTTACAGGCTTAAACGCGCTTAAGGGGGAACTGTGATATGAAACTTTTAGACTGCTACGTTTCATCTTTCGGCAACCTTAAAGATTTTGCCTATAAGTTCGGCGACAAACTCAACACCGTAAAGGAAGAAAACGGCTGGGGTAAAAGCACGTTCGCTTCTTTTATAAAAGCGATGTTTTACGGGCTGGACGACGCAAAGCGCACCATCGAAGATAACGAGCGCAAGCGTTTTACGCCGTGGAATTCCACGGAAAAATTCGGCGGCAGCCTTACTTTCGAGTGGGGCGGAAAGCCGTACAAAGTGGAACGGTTTTTCGGCGCTAAATCGTCGGAAGACACGGTGAAACTGTACGATATAAACTCTGGTAAAACCTATACCGAAGGCAGTGCGGTGGAAGACTTGGGCAAGCGCATTTTCAGTATAGACGAAGAAGGGTTCTTATCCACGACCTATTTTTCCCAGAAAGATTTTGAAATAAAAAGCAATTCGAGTATAACGTCCAAGTTCAACGAAGTAAGCGAAGTCAGCGACCCCGAAGCGTTCGATAAAGCGATGAAAACGCTTGACGACAGGATAAAAGAATTAAAAGCGCGCGGCGACAAGGGCAGAATTGCCGAGTTAAAGCGCCAAATTATCGCGGCAGACGACGAAGAAGAGCGGATAAAGCGTTCCGTTCAGGCGGTAGACGGGTTAAAGAAAGACCTTGAAACGCTGGAAGAAGAGAGCGCGGCGCTCGATAAAAACATAAAAGAACTAACGGTAAAACTTCAGGCGGCGGGAAAGAGAGAAGCGCACACCTTGCGTAAACAACGCTACGCCGCGGTAAACGCGGAACTTGCGGATTTAAACGGCAGAGTTTCGGCGGCGGAAAAAACGCTTAACGGCAAGCCGCTATCTCTGTCGCAGATTTCCGATTGCGAACGTTGTATGCTTAATTTGCGCGACGTTTCCGCAAAGGAAGAAGCGGCGTTATCCGATATTGAAAGTTATGATAACGGCGTTTTTTCTGGCGGCAAGTGCGAAAAGTCGGAAAAATTAGCGCCTTGGCTACAGTACGCTTTAATCGCGGCGGCAATTTTATTTGTTGTGGCGGGCGCGGCGCTGTCGGCTTTGGGTATGCTTTGGGGGCTTGCGTTTTTGGCTGTGGGCTTTATATGCGGCGCGGCTGTTGCGATATATTTACTGTCCGTAAAGAACGGAACTTTGCGCGAGAAACAGGGTGTTTCCGCGATAAAGGAAATTTACGAGCGGAAAAAGCGCGAAGCGGAAGAATATAAAGACGGAAGAATAAAACTAACGCAAGGGCTTGACGCCTTTTTTGCCGAATTCGTGTTTTCGGCGGGTGGTAATACGTACGAACGGAAAGTCGCGGCGCTTAAGGACGCAGTCAAAACGCGTGAAGAGTGTGCGGAGAAGATAGCCAAGGCGCAAGCGGAAATAAAAGAACTTGAAGCGGCTGGCGTAGAAGGTGAAGGTGCGGCGGATAGTATTGACAGTGTTTCGGAACTTAACGATAAACTTAAAACCGCAACCGAGTGGTACAAAACCAAGGTAAGCGAAGCGGAACGGGTGAAAATGCGGATAAACGCGTTGGAATCGGCAACTGACGCCCTGTTCGACGCGGAAAACAGGAAAGCGCGGCTTAAAGAAGAACTTGCGGATAGCGAAAAGCGGCTTAAAACGCTTATGCTTACCGCGGAATATCTTAAAGACGCCGACGAAACGCTTAAAATAAAATACCGCGCGCCTTTGCAGGACAGCCTTAATAAGTACGTGAAACTGATATCTGGCAAAGATATAGCCGTTTCTATAGATACGGATATGAAAGTTTCGGTAAGTATCACGGGTGCGGAGCGCGAAACGGAATATTTCAGCAAAGGCTACCGCAACCTTTTTGAAATTTGCAAGCGGTTTGCGCTTACCGACATACTGTTTACGGGTGAAAAGCCGTTTATAATATTAGACGACCCCTTTTCAGACCTTGACGACGAGAAGGTGGCGGCGGCGACGGAACTTATCAAAAAACTTGCGGAAGAATATCAGATTTTATATTTTATCTGCCACGAATCCCGCCGCGCATAACGCGCACGGCGCACGTACACACATAGAAAAATCACTTACAAGAAGGAAGACAAGATGGAAATAATCGACGCACACGCGCATATATACCCCGCAAAGATAGCGGAAAAGGCGACGGAAGCCATAGGCGCGTTTTACGATATAAAAATGGCTATGCCCGCGGGCGTTCCCGAAAGGCTTATAGAAAACGGCAGAAAAACTGGGATTTCCCGTTTCGTGGTACAATCCTGCG
>CAMORY010000087.1 GCA_946624395.1 uncultured Clostridia bacterium
TGATGGATGGTTTTTGGTGGGAACAATAGGGCTCGAACCTATGACCCCCTGCTTGTAAGGCAGATGCTCTCCCAGCTGAGCTATGCTCCCTGATTGCCATCGCTATTGTACTATACCAAATTTGCGACAAAAAATCAAGTGATTTGAATAACATTTTTAATATTTTTTTATTTTTTTTCTAAAACGTGCGTTATTGTTTTGCTACAAGCGGATAAATTTAGCCGCAATTTAACAAAAAGTTGCTAACGCTATGAAAAAACTTGACGGATTAGTCAGTTTTAGTATATAATATTACAAAATATTTTCAATGGTGAAAGGTATGAACGAAGTTATCGCTTCTATTTTAGACGCGGAAAAGAAAGCCGACGAAATAGTGAAATTGTCGGTTGAAAAATCTAAAGCGGTAAAACAGGCCGCCGACTTCGACGGGGAAAAGATAAAAAACGGCACGGTAGCCGTATTTAAACTGCATCGCGCGTCCGCAATAAAGGAAGCGGAAAAACAGGCTTCTTTAGAGTACGATGAAATATTATCGGAAGGTAAAGCGTCCGCGGAAAAGATTTTGTCGGACAGCGCGGATAAAACCGATTATTTTGCGGATAAAATAGTAAAAAGCATAACGGGCTGATATGTCAATCGTTGCAATGAATAAAATAAAACTTATGGGAATTAACGCCCATAAGGAAAAAATACTGAACGCGCTTTACAAAACGGGGTGCGTGGAACTGTCGGAAACGGAAGAGTTTGCCGACACTTTCCGTTTGCCTGCGGGGGATAAAGCGGGCGAACTTTCCGCAAAGCACGACGAGTTAGGGCGCACTATCGAGTTTTATAACGAAGTTATAGAAAAATCCAAGGATAAACCCTATTATCCTAAAAATATAGAGAACAGTAAAAATTTATTTATTTCTTACGACGAGTTTATACGTTCGCCGAAACTTGCGCCCATAGGAGATGGAGAAACGGAAAAAGCGCGCGGATTTATGGAACGGCTTTCTCAAATCAAAGCTGAACGCGCAAAACTCATAAACCTTGGTGCTAACTTGTCGCCGTATTTATCCGTTGACGGCAAATTCAGCGATTTTTGCGACACCAAAAATACAAAAGCCTTTTTCGGCACGGTAAAAAAAGATAACGTTGCTTTAATTTCCGAAAAACTGTCGAAACTTGAAGCGACTGAACTTAACGTGCTTTCAGACGGGCAGATATCGGTAATTTTGGTAATTTCTTATAACGATTACGCCGCTGCCGCACTAGAGATTTTAACGGAGTACGAGTTTGCACCGTGCCCCTATAAATTCGACTGTTCTGCAAAGGAAAAACTTGCGGAAATAAACGCTGACGTTGCGGGTTTTGACTTAAAGGAAGAAGAGATATATAAAGCCGTATGTGAAAATGCGAGCGTTATAAAAGACCTTAAAATTCTTTACGACTATTACGGTTTTTCGCTTGAAAAAGAAACGCAGGCGGAAAACTTTTCCTGCACTTTATCTACTTTTATTTTAGAAGGTTTTGTGCCTAAAGATAAAATCGAAGAAGTAAAAAGCGCCGTTCATATGGTTTCCGACGCTACGTTTATCGAGTTTTCAGAACCCGATAAGGAAGAGAATGTGCCGACGCTGCTTAAAAATAATTTTGCGGTGCGGCAGACGGAATTTATTACCGATATGTATTCTACCCCGAATTATAGGGAAAAAGACCCGAACAGGGCGGTGTTCTTCTTCTTTATGCTGTTTATGGGCGTTATAATGGCGGATATAGGCTACGGCGTTATTATGATAGCGCTGGGGCTGTTTTTGGCGGGCAGAATTAAAGTTGATAACGGTACGAGAAGGCTTTGGTACAATATCGCGATAGGCGGTATTTTCGCTATACTTTTCGGCGTACTTTTTAACTCCTTGTTCGGGGTGTCGGTATTGCCGTTTACGCTTTTACCCAGCCCCGTGCCGAGCGAAGGCGGGCAGACGGGACTTATGACCATACTTTTATGCTGTCTTGCTCTCGGTGTTTTGCAGATTGCTTTCGGGTACTTTATGAAAGCGCTTAACCTGTTTAAATCGGGCGACGTGGCTGGCGGCATATTCGACGGGCTTTGCTGGGTATTGTTCTTTATAGGTTTTGTGTTTGCGTCCTTTAATTTTTTGATAGATTACCTTATGCACGACGCTTTTGTCGTTATGGACGAAGGTGTTAAAAACTTTTTTGATACCGCGGCTATGCCGGGGCTTATAGTAATGCTTTCCGCACTTTTTATTGCGGCGGCAACTGCCGGTCGTGCGGAAAAAGGCTTCGGAAAGGTGAGTAAAGGCTTCGGCGCGATATACGGGTTAATAAACATTTTCAGCGATATTTTGAGTTATGCGCGTCTTTTCGGACTTATGCTTTCGGGTATGATAATCGCTAAAACCTTTAACGATATAGGTACGGGGCTGTTTGCAAGCGGAATTATCGGGTACGTGTTCGGCGGCGCGGTTATTTTAATAGGGCATACTTTTAACCTTGCCATGGGCGTTTTAGGCGCTTATATACACGATAGCAGGTTGCAGTATATAGAGTTTTTCGGTAAATTCTATACGGGTGAAGGCAATAAGTTCGCTCCCATCGGTTCGGATATGAAATACGTTTACGTTGTAAAATAAAGGCGTAATCGTAAATATATAAACATTATAAATAAAAGGAAAAATTAAAACGTTTCTGTTTTACGGAGGTTTTTATGACAGGAGAAGCATTAGCAGTTTTAGGGCTTGCTATCTGCGCGGGGCTTTGCGGCGCGGGTTCGGCAATAGGTCTGTACTTTACAGGTTCTGCGGCGAGCGGAGTGCTTGCGGAAGAGCCCAAAAAGTTCAGTAAAGTACTTATTTTGGTCGTTCTTCCCGCAACGCAGGGTATTTACGGTTTCGTTTTCGCGATTTTAGGCTTAAGCGGCATAACCGACGGTATGACGGCGGTAGCGGGCGCTAAAATATTCGGCGCGGCAATGCCTTTGGCAATTACGGGACTTATTTCGGGTATAGCGCAGGGCAAAACCGCTGTCGGCGGTATTTACGCGGTCGCTAAAAACGAAAAATTGTCGGGCAAACTCATTTTGTTCCCCGCAATGGTTGAAACCTACGCGATTTTAGGTCTTGTCGTTTCCATACTGTTATTGTCGTAATAATAGGTTGAATTTATGGACGGAAAAGAAGCGATAATCGCTAAAATAATAGAGAGCGCGGAAAAGAAGGCGCAGGAAAACGTACACGCCGCAGAGCAATACGCTGTTTCCGTTAAAGAACAGGCTACAGAGTGGGCAAACGCGTATTCGGACGCGCAGGAAAAAGTGCTGCAAAAGGAAATCGCGGATATCGTTGAAAGGCGTAAAATAGTCGCGGGGCTTGACGTAAGAAAGGTTTTGCTTAAGGCAAAGCAGGACGTTATAGACGAAATTTTCGCCCGTGCCGAACAGAAACTTTGCAAAGTCGATAAAAAGACTTATCTTAAGTTGGTGCTTGCAAAGATAGGCGAATTTGCGGACGAAGGCGACGAAGTGGTTTTATCCTGCGACGGCGTAATTTCCGAAAAAGACGTTTCGGAAAGCGCGGTGTTTAAAGAGAAAAAACTTACCGTGTGTAAAAAACAGGGTAAATTTTACGGCGGCGTAATGCTTATCGGCAAAACCTGCGATAAAAATCTTACTTTCCACGACATTGTTTCGGCGGAAAAGGATAAAGCCGCGCCTACTATAGCGAAAGAAATATTCGGGTGATATATGGCAAGCGTTTTATACTCGAGCGCGAGAGCCGTCGTTATGGAAAAAACTCTTTTAGGCGAAGACAGGCTTAAAAGAATGGTAGAAGGAACTGCGGACGACGCGCTGAAAATTTTATCGGAAGTCGGATTCGGTACGGGGGATATATCCCGTGCGGGGATTGACGCCGTGTCCGATACGGAGACGGCGCGGCTTTGCTCGTTTATAAAAGAAACCGCGCCCGACGATAAGATAAAAAAATTCTTTCTCTTACCGTACGACTTTAAAAACGCCGAAGCGCTTATAAAAGAGAAATATCTTAAAACCGAGTCGGAATTATCCGCGTACGGGCTTTTGGACGTTAAGGAATTAAGAGAGAAAATCTTTACGGATTCCTATTCGT
Source organism: uncultured Clostridia bacterium (assembly GCA_946624395.1). Classification (GTDB taxonomy): domain Bacteria; phylum Bacillota; class Clostridia; order Christensenellales; family Borkfalkiaceae; genus UBA1259. Next base: position 4,131 of record CAMORY010000087.1, read on the forward strand.
CGCTACCTAAATATATGGCGCAGGCGCTTCTTGCTGCGGACAAGGCGTTCGTTGACGGCACGCAAAGCGGACTTTATATAAACGGGTTATTCACTAAAGCGCTGTACAACGAACTTTTTGCGCTTAACGTAAAGGATAAGAGATTAAAAGCAGTTCTTTTATCGAAGGCGGATTTAATCAATATCGGCATATCGCTGCGCACCCGCAATTTCGAGCGGGCTGAAAAGCAGTACGTTCATTTCGGTAAAGTAAAAGAACGTATGCTTAAAGTAGTGTGCGAATCCGATTTCGATACGATACGCGAACAGTTCAGGTTTACGGAGTATAAAGACGAAGTGTTTGCGGCGCTTAGCGGTATTGAAAGCGGCGCGGGGCTTAAAGAATTTGAAAAGTTGTGCGACGGGTTTGCCGTAAAAACCATAAAAAAGGATAGGTACAGTTCGCAAGGGATTCTCCCGTTTATCAGATACTGTTTTTATAAATTTGCGGACATTGCAAACGCAAGAATAGTGCTTGTCGGGCATTCGGGCGGGCTTACGCACGAAGAGATTTCGGACAGGTTAAGGGAGCATTATGAAGGGTAAAACGGCTATTATCGGCGACGGCGAAAGCATACTCGTATTTAAAGCGGTGGGTGTAGAGCCGTTTTCGGTGTCAACTGCCGAAGAAGCGGAAAAAACGCTTTCACAAATTGCCAAAACTTATAAAATAATTTTTATTACCGACGACTTTGCCGCCGCTATCGACGATAAAATCAAAAAATATACGGCGCAAAGTTATCCCGTTATCGTGTCTATTCCGTCCAAGTCGGGCAGCAACGGGTATGGCGAAAAAAATCTCGTCGAGGCTATGGAAAAAGCGCTCGGCATAAATATCTTTACTGCAAACTGAAAATAGGAAGTGAGTTATGCAAGGTAGAATTATCAAGGTTTCAGGTCCGCTTATAGTAGCGGAAAACATGGCGGACAGTAAACTGTTCGACGTTGTACGCGTAAGCGACAAAAAACTTATAGGCGAAATAATCGAACTTCGTGGCGACAAGGCTTCTATTCAGGTCTACGAAGAGACGAGCGGCTTGGGCGTCGGCGAAGCGGTGGAATCCACTTACGCACCGCTTTCGGTCGATTTAGGGCCGGGGCTTATCGAAAGTATTTTCGACGGTATTCAAAGACCTTTAAATAAAGTTTACGAAAAATACGGCGACAGAATAGGTCGCGGAATAGCTGTAAACAATATCGACCGTGAAAAACTGTGGGAATTCAAAGCCGAAGTAAAGGCGGGCGATAAAGTTTCCGCGGGCGATATTTTAGGCAGCGTGCAGGAAACTTCTATAGTCAGCCATAAAATAATGGTTCCTTACGGCATAGAAGGCACGGTTAAAAAAATCACTTCGGGAAGCTTCAACATAACGCAGACCGTGGCGGTTATAGCGACCAAAGACGGGGATAAAGAAGTTTGTATGCTTACTCGTTGGCCGGTTCGCCGCGGCAGACCTTATAAATCCAA
>CAMORY010000088.1 GCA_946624395.1 uncultured Clostridia bacterium
CCCCGTTTTCGCTCGCCGCGTCGTACTCTTCGCCGCTTACCCTGTATACGCCCGAAACTGCCATATCGGAATTAACCGTCAGCGCAAGTATGTCTCCGCTTCCCTTAACCGAAGTATTGACGGAAAGATAACGCGTACCCGCTTGTACACCGTTGATAGACAATACGGCGTCCAAATCGCCTTCCGAAAAGCCCGCTTCGGAAACTATGCGATAGTCGGCAAAACCCGTTTCGGATAAAAACGCGTCGGCGTTTTTTTGCAGCGTATACCACTCCATATTAAACCCGACGAATACGCCTATTCCTATCGCTATCATTATTATCATTGAAATGAATTGCGCTTTATATTTTAACAGCGTGCGTAAAAGTTTTTTGTTAAGCATAAATTACCACTCTACGTCATCTATATTAGCGGGGTTATCCTGATTTTCGTACGAAACGATTTTACCGTTCTTTACCCTTATAACCACGTCCGCAATTTTTGCTATATTCTGATTATGGCTGACTATAATTATGGTCTTTTTGTGATTTTTCGCCATATCGAGCAACAGTTTAAGCACCATTACGCCCGTTTTGGAATCCAAAGCGCCCGTAGGTTCGTCGCATAATATTATTTTCGGATTTTTGGCAAGGGCGCGCGCTATCGACACGCGTTGCTGTTCACCGCCCGACAGTTCGGAAGGAAAATTGTTCCTATGCGACAAAAGCCCGACTTCTTCAAGCATCTTTTCCGCGGAAATAGGATTTTTACTTATTTCGTTTATTAAAGCAACGTTTTCATACACGGTTAAAGTCGGTATCAGATTATAAAACTGAAAAACGAAGCCTACCGTTTCCGCACGGTATGCCGCTAACTCGTCCGCGGAAAGTTTAGAAATATCCTTGCCGTTTACGGTTATCTTACCACTCGTGGGGCTATCAAGCCCGCCAAGCATATTTAAAAGAGTGGACTTCCCCGCGCCCGAAGGCCCTAATATAACCGCAAATTTTCCTTCTTCTATAGATAGCGTTATTCCGTCCAACGCGTTAAGCACGTGGTCGCCGCTAGTATACGTTTTTACTACGTCCTTAAATTCCGCAACGTTCATGTTTTTACACCTTCTTACAGTTAGCAAATGCTAACGTTCGAGTTTTATTTTTGGTTAGCACTTGCTAACCAAAAATATTATAATACCGTCATCAAGCGACTGTCAAGCATAAATCAAGCGAAAAATTAAAAAACATAAATAAGTTGACTTTTTTTTATTACGATATTACAATATAAGTTAAAGGAAGGGAAAGTTATGAAAATTCAGGAATCTGGCGAAATGTATTTAGAATCGGTGTTGGTTCTGTCTAAAGAAAAGGGGGCGGTACGGTCAATCGACGTTGCCGAATATCTTAAATATTCAAAGCCCAGCGTTTCCCGCGCTATGAGTATATTGCGGGCGGAAAATTATATAAGATTTGATACTAACGGATATATTCTTTTAACGGAAAAAGGCTTAATGGTTGCGGAAAAGATTTACGAACGGCACACGGTTTTAACCGAACTGTTAAAAGAAATCGGCGTATCCCCTGAAACCGCGGCGGACGACGCGTGCCGAATAGAGCACGTCATTTCCGACGAAACTTTTAACGCTATAAAGGATAAAATGAAATAAAACTATTTTAAAAAACAAAAACTCGCCGTGTTGCGTTATGCAACACGGCGAGTTGTTTATAACTTGATTTTAGTCAACGAGTTCTATAATCACCACTTCGGCAGCGTCGCCTTTACGCGGTCCTAACTTATAAATTCTCGTATATCCGCCGCCCTGTCCTTTCTCTTCTTTACGGGTAGCGTATTTCGGCGCGTATTCGTCGAAAATCTTTTCGATAAGCGGGCTCTTTACCGCGCGGGTTCTCTTTTTGAAGTCCGCTTTGGTTTCTTTATAGCCCTGAACTTCCTGCAAGTCGATAACGAGAGACATTATCTTTCTTCTTGCGTTAAGTTTCTTTACGCCGTCTTTAATAAGGGTTTTAGTAGTTTCTTTGCCCTTATCGTCGGCAATTTTAACTTGTGTTTCAACCGTATCGGCATAGTTATTTACCGCAAGCGTTAAGATTTTAGCAACATAAGAAGCCACTTCTTTCGCCCTTGCTTCGGTCGTTTCGATTTTTCCGTACCATAAAAGTGCGGAAGCCTGATTTTTAATAAGCGCCATTCTTTGCGTAGCGTTTACGCCTAATTTTCTTGCCATTTTTTAGTCCTCCGTGTCCTGTAATTTCAAGCCATAACTTTCAAGTTTCAAAATCACTTCGTCAAGCGATTTCTTGCCGAGATTACGGACTTTTAGCATATCGTCTTCGGTTCTCTTGGTTAAGTCTTCAACCGTGTGAATATTCGCTCTCTTCAAGCAGTTATAAGAACGCACGGATAAATCCATTTCTTCGATAGTCATTTCGAGTATCTTGGTCTTTTTGTCTTCTTCGGGCGGTACGAGTATGCCGATATTGCCGACTTCGGATAAAGATACGAACATTTTGATGTGTTCTTCCATTATCTTCGCCGCAAGGCTTACTATATCGCGCCCTGAAAAAGCGCCGTTCGTCCATACTTCAAGGGTAAGTTTATCAAAGTCAACGCTTTGACCGACACGCGTCGCCGAAACGTCATAACTGACCTTTTTAACGGGCGTATAAATACTGTCGATTGCGATATTATCGATAACGTCTACCTTATGCTCGAAAGCGGGTTGATAACCCCTGCCCCTGCCGACGGTAAGTTCCATATCGAGTTTACCGCCTTCGTCAATCGTACAAATGTACTGCTCGGGATTTAATATCTCTATTTCCGCGTCGCTCGCGATGTCGCCCGCCTTTACTACGCACGGTCCGACTTTTTCAAGTTTCACCGTCTTTTTGTAGTCTTTGTCAAGACAACTTGATTTAATTGCGACGCACTTTAAATTGAGTATTATTTCGGTAACGTCTTCTTTGATTTTGGGAATAGAAGAAAATTCGTGCTTAATCCCCAACTCTTCCGCGAACTTGATATTCTGAATCGCAACGCCGGGGAGCGCGGACAGTAAAATTCTGCGGAGCGCGTTTCCGAGCGTCAAGCCGAAGCCCTTTTCCAAAGGTTCGACGACGATTTTCGCATAACTTTTTTCTTCGTTTTCTTCCACTGCTATTTTCGGCATTTCAATTTCCATCATAAGAAATTATCCTCCTTAAAAAATAGTTCCGATTTAGGGTTATCGGGAATTCTTGCTTTCGGCGTGGAAAACCTATGCTTCCCCCCGATAAACCCCATCGAATTTTTTGATTTTTAATTATTTAGAATATAACTCGACTATCATATTTTCTTTTATGCTTACGTCGGCTACGTCTTCTCTCGTCGGATTAGCGAGTATTTTGCCCGTCAGATTTTCGGGGTCGAATTCCAGCCATTTGGGCATAGAACCGACTTTCATCGTTTTGATTTCCGCAAAATACTTGTTGTCCTTTTTGTTTTCTTTTACGGCGATAACGTCGCCAACTTTAACGCAGTAAGAAGCAATGTTTACCTTCTTGCCGTTTACGGTGAAATGACCGTGGGTTACGAGTTGACGAGCCTGCGAACGCGAAGAACCTACGCCCATTCTGAAAATAACGTTGTCAAGTCTTCTTTCGAGTAAAGACAACATATTTTCGCCGGTGATGCCTTTCATTCTGTCGGCCTTTTCAAAATATTCTCTGAACTGACCTTCTAAAACGCCGTAAATTCTCTTGCATTTCTGTTTTTCACGAAGTTGCAAGCCGTATTCGCTTATCTTCTTTCTTGCCATACCGTGCTGACCGGGGGCAACTGGTCTTCTTTCAAAAGCGCAAGTGGGCTTAAAACATCTTTCGCCTTTCAAAAAGAGTTTCGCGCCTTCGCGTCTGCATAAACGACACTTGGAATCAGTATATTTAGCCATTTATCTTTTCTCCTTTATACTCTGCGTTTTTTGGGCGGTCTGCATCCGTTGTGCGGGATGGGCGATACGTCCTGAATAAGGCTTACTTCCAAATCGCAATTTGCAAGAGCCCTTATCGCCGATTCTCTGCCTGCGCCCGGGCCTTTAACGTACACTTCGACCGAACGCATACCCTGTTCTCTCGCCGCCTTGCCTGCGTCTTCCGCAGCCATCTGCGCCGCGAACGGGGTGCTCTTTCTCGAACCTTTGAAATTGAGTTTGCCCGCGCTCGACCACGATACCGTGTTGCCCTGCATATCGGTTATGGTTACAAGCGTGTTGTTGAACGACGCCTGAATATGAACCTGTCCTTTGTCGACCTTTCTTGCGTCTTTACGCTTTTTAGTCGTTTTCTTTGCTACTGCCATGTTAACGCCCTCCTTTATTTACCTGCCGTCTTTTTCTTGGCGACGGTGCGGCGAGGACCTTTTCTCGTTCTCGCGTTTCTCTTGGAACTCTGCCCTCTTACGGGAAGGTTCTTTCTGTGGCGAACGCCGCGATAGCAACCGATTTCTATAAGTCTCTTTATAGAAAGGTTAACTTCGCTTCTCAAATCGCCTTCTACGTGAATATTGTGTTCGATATACTCCCTGAGTTTAGCAACGTCCGCTTCGCTCAAGTCTTTTACTCTGGTATCGGGATTGATACCTGTTGCACTTATAATCTTTTTAGACGTCGAAAGTCCTATACCGTATATATACGTAAGACCGATTTCGACTCTCTTGTTGTTCGGCAAATCAACGCCGGCTATACGTGCCATTAAATACCTCCGTATTTTTTCCTTTATTATTTTTTTGTATAGATACCGAACGCTTTAGTTCGCTTGGAATGAGAACAAACTTTAAGCGCCCGAAACGTTTTCGTGCCCTTTAAGGCTTAACCTTGTCTTTGCTTATGGCTCTTATTCTTGGAACAGATTACCATTACTTTTCCGTTTCTCTTGATTACTTTGCACTTGTCGCACATGGGTTTAACAGATGGTCTGACTTTCATTTTTCTTTACTCCTTTGGAATTTAGTTTATATCGTTAAGATTTGCTTCGCCAAGTTATCCTGCCTTTGGTAAGGTCGTAAGGACTCATTTCAAGTTTCACGCTGTCGCCGAGTATTATTTTAATGTAATGCTGGCGAAGTTTGCCCGAAATGTGCGCCGTTATTATATGCCCGTTCGATAGCTTCACTTTGAACATCGCGTTAGGCAATACGTCTACGACTACGCCTTCGGTTTCGATTACGTCGTCTTTTGACACAAACTTTATCCTCCTAATTTTTTTGAATTGCGCAGGCTATTGCTTTTTTCAGCCTTTCGTTGCCGAAAGGTTCGCCGCGCACTATTTTCTCGGCGTCGCTTTTCATTGACGCCCCAGCCGCCTTAATTAAATGTTTTACGTTTTTTCTCTTGGGTTTTCCGACTTTGCGCGTTTTCCCGTCGACGATAAGCGCAACCCCGCCTTCAATATCTATTACGAGAAAAAACTTGTCTTTATCTCTGCCCGCCGTGGCTTTTACCACGTCGCCTACCGAAATATCGCACATTTTACAGAGTAAGTATTTCCGCGCCGTTATCGGTTATCGCCACCGTGTTTTCATAGTGGGCGGAAGGTCTTCTGTCCTGCGTTTTTACCGTCCAACCGTCTCTCATAAACTCGACTTTGAAAGTGCCCGCGTTTATCATAGGTTCGATGGCTATTACCATACCTTTTTTAAGACGTATGCCTGTACCCTTTCTGCCGTAGTTCGGTACGGCGGGGGCTTCGTGCATTTCACGACCTATTCCGTGCCCCGTTAAGGCGCGTACCACCGAAAATCCGTTTGCTTCCGCGTGGCTTTGAACGTAATACCCGATATCACCGAGCGGAGTGCCGTCGGAAAGATGTTCTACCGCTTTGAAAAAGCACTCCCGCGTGATGTTGACGAGTTTGACTTTTTCTTCCGCGCACTCACCGATAAGAAAACTCCTTGCCGCGTCCCCTTGCCAGCCGTCTAATATAACGCCTACGTCTATGCTGACTATCTGACCTTCTTTAATGATTATATCGTCGGACGGAATACCGTGAACCACGGTGTCGTCTATCGATATACAAGTCGACGCGGGATAGCCCGCATAGTTAAGAAAAGACGGCGTTGCGCCGAAAGACGTTATATAGTCGTAAGCAAGTTTATCGAGCGCTTTGGTGGACATACCTACTTTAATTTCTTTTTCAAGATATTTAAGCAAATCGCCCGTAAGGCGTCCGCTTTTGCGCATACACTCGATTTCCGCTTGGCTTTTAAGAGTTATCATTTCAAAACCTTTACGATTGCGTCGAATACCTTTTCAATCGAACAATCCGCGTCTATAGGAAACAGTTTACCTTGGCTTTCGTAATATTCGATAAGCGGTTCGGTCTGCGCTTTATACACCGCAAGTCTTTCTTTGACCGAAGTCGGATTATCGTCTTCTCTTATAAACAACTCGCCGCCGCAGTTGGGACAGTCCTTTCTGTCGCCGATAAAATCTATATGAAAAGAATTTTTGCACTTGGCGCAACTACGCCTGCCGGTAATCCTTCTCTCTATCTTATAAAGCGGAATTGCAAGTTCTATCACTTTGTCGGGAACTGCAAACTCGTCAAGCGCGACCGCTTGGGCAATGTTGCGCGGAAACCCGTCGAGTAAATAGCCGTTTTTACAATCAGGCTCAGATAATCTTTGTTTCACGATTTCTATCGTAAGTTCGTCGGGACAAAGGTCGCCACCGTCGATTATCGACTTGATTTTTAAGCCTATCGGCGTTTTCCTTTGTATATTGTCTCTGAATATATCGCCCGTTGAAATATGCGCTACTTTAAGTTGTTCGGAAACGAGCGCCGCTTGCGTTCCTTTTCCGCTACCCGGCGCACCGAGCAGTATGATTTTCATTATTTCAAGAACCCTTTATAGTTCTTCATCATTATCTGCGAAGTCAATGCCTGGTCGAATTCAAGCGCTACGGATACGACGATTAAAAGTCCCGTTGCACTGAATACGTTAACGAGCGATTGCCCGCCTATTCCCTTAAATATAAGCGCAGGTACTAACGCAACGATTGCAAGATATATTGCGCCGAAAAGCGTTATCCTGTTCGAAATCTTTTTAAGGTAGTCCGCAGTAGGTTTACCGGGGCGAGTTCCTGGGATAAATCCGCCGTTGCCCTGTATGCTCTTACTTATATCGTCGGGATTAAACTGTATCTGATTATAAAAATACGAGAAGAACAGTATAAATAAGCAAAGCACTACCGTGTAAAGATAACTGCCCGTACCCATATAATCGTGACACC
>CAMORY010000089.1 GCA_946624395.1 uncultured Clostridia bacterium
ACGGGCAGCATTGTCGCCACGAACGGGATATTATCGATAAACGCGGAAAACACGACCGAACCGAACACTATCCCGGCATACAGCAAGAACACGTTTTTGCCGCCGAGTTTTTTAAACAACTCGCTTATATCGCGGATTATGCCCACGTTTTCCACGGCGCAGATGATTATAAACAGGAAAATAAGGAAAAACACGGTGGAAAAATCCACGGCTTTAGCGCAACCTTTAACCCCTTCTTTTCTGTATTTTACCGCGGTAAAGATAATCGCGGAGATGGCGAATATAGCACAGATAAGCCCGTTCGTTATAGCGGGTTTATATTTAGCGGGAACAAACGAAACAACGATAAGCACTAAAATATTCCCCGCCAAAAGCACGGTGGGAAGGATAGATTTTATTTTTGCCCCGCTTGGCGAAAAGAAAAGTTTTTGTCTGTTTTTTCTGAATATAAACATTATAACGGGAATAGTCAGCACCGCGCCGAGTTCCACCGCCCAAAAAATAGAGAACTTTCCGTCTAAAAAGAAGAAATCGGAAAAACTCATATCCGCAAAACTGCCGAGCATAATACTCGTAGTGTCGCCAACTAAGGTCGCCGCGCCCTGCAAATTCGAAGACACCGCTATACTTATAATAACGGGTATGGGCGAAACGTTGGTTTTAAGCGCTACGGAAATTCCGATGGGCGCAAGCATTAGAACGGTGGCAACGTTATCGATAAACGCCGATATAAGCCCCGAAAGCACGGACAAAAGCACCACGGCAATAAGGGCGTTCGGGACTTTCGAAATAAGCCTGTCCGCTATATATTCGGGCATTTCGGAATAGGAAAAAACGGACACCGTTACCATAATACCCAAAAGCATAAGCACGACGTTATAATCTACCGCGGAAATCACGTCCGAAAACCCCATTTCCCCGAAAATAAGACAGCCCCCTGCGCAAAGCGTGGCGGAAACGCCCGCTATAAGCGGCTTTTTATTCGGGAACGCGATTATTGCCGCGTAGGTTAAAATAAAGATTATAAGCACGAAAATTTTCATATATCTTTTTGTCCTTTCGTAATAACCGATACGGGTATAACTATACCCCATTATCGATAAAAAAACAAGACTTTTACCGTAAAAACGGTAAAAGTCTTGTTAAAAACTCAAGTTTTCCGCGCCGCCGAGCCTTAAAAGCCGTCCTGACGACTGCGCGAACGCAAAAATTATTTGCGCTAACTACTCCCTTTTACAGAAAGTTAAAAATATGTAATTTTATTATTTTCTGATTTCCAACGCGTCGTAAGTGGCGGTAAGCGAAGCGATTTTTTCATCAAACAATTTTTGTTCGTCGGCGGTTAAAGGCAATTCCACAATCTTTTCTATACCGTTTACGCCCACTATGCACGGAACACCCATACACAAATTGTCCGCACCGTATTCACCGTGTAATTTCGCAGAAAGGGGCATAATGGTATGCGTATCGTATAAAATCGCTTTGAGAAGATGCATAACGGAAGCCGCTATCGCATAATAAGTCGCGCCTTTGGATTTGATTACCACAGAACCCGATTTTACCATATCGGTATAAATCTTTTCGCATTCGGCTTTTACGTTGTCTTTGTCAATGCCGAGTACCTTTTCCGCATATATCGGCATAGGAAGTCCCGCTACCGTACATATGCTCCAGGGCGACATACAAGCGTCGCCGTGTTCGCCCAACACGTAGGCGTTTACGTTATGCGCGTCTACCCCGCAATAATCGGCAACGTATTTTATAAGTCTGTTGGAATCCAAAAGCGTACCCGTACCGATAACGCGGTTTTCGGGAAGCCCCGTGCATTTAATCGTTGCGTACGTCAACACGTCCACGGGATTGCTTACTATAACGTAAAGCGCGTCGGGTGCGATTTTAGCAACTTCGGGCATAACGCTCGTTAAAATCCCGATATTGACCTTTGCCAAATCCAGTCTGCTCTGGTCGGGCTTTCTGCCTATACCGAAGGTCGCTATTACTATATTTGCTCCCGCAACGTCGGCATATTCGCCGCTCCATATTTTTACCGACGGAATGCAAGCGGCGCACTGTGCGATATCAAGCGCTTCACCCTCCGCTTTCGCCTTGTTTATATCAACCAAAACTATCTCGGAACAAAGCCCCGAAAAAGCCAACGAATACGCTATGGTAGCCCCAACGTTGCCCGTACCTAAAACTGCGATTTTTCTCTTTTTATTAAGCATTGCCGATTCTCTCCTATTATAATTTTAAGTTCAAAATAATGATACCCCAAAAAGGAAATTTTAGCAAACGTTTTATACCCGTTTTCGTTAAATTTTTTAAGTTTTTTTTGAAATAATAAGATACGGTTAAAAAGTCCTTTCCCGTCTATCCTCCACACAGTTTATAACGCGGGTTTTTGCAATACCGTATATATCCCCCGCGCCTATAAAAATTATCTTGTTAAACTCTTTCGCGTGCGCTTTTAACTGCCCGATAAGGGTTTTGTATTCGCCCGCGTAAGATAAGTAGCCCGTAAAGTTTTCGCTTATTTTCAGATACAGCCTTTTACCGTCCCCGCTTGCCGAAAACTTTTCACGCGCGGGGTAGGTTTTATAGATGATAATCCCGTCCGCCTTTTGCAGAGATAAAACGAACTCTTCTAACAGTTTAGCCGTGCGGGAATAGGTATGCGGCTGGAACACCGCCAGCGTTTTTTCGGTCTTATCTTTTAAAAGCGCGGCGATTTCCGTCGGGTGATGCGCGTAATCGGCGAAACACGGCACACCGCAAAAGTCGCCTAAATATTCGTTGCGCCGTTTAACCCCGTCAAAATTTTCCAGCGTGGTTTTAACGACGGCAAACGGTATTTTGAATTCGTTAGCCACGGCAATAGCCGCAAGCGCATTGTAAACGTTGTGTTCTCCCGCAATTTTAAGCCGTACCCTACCGAGTTTTTTGCCGTAAGCGTACGCGGTAAACGCGCGACAATCGCTTTTGCTTAAATATTTAGCCGAATATGCGGATAGATTTTTTATACCGAAAGTTATCGTGGTAGAATTAAACACCTTGCGCGCGTAGACGTCGTCCGCATTAACTACCGCAAGACTGTCTTTAACGAACCCCCGAAACGCCGCCGTTTCGTCCGCCATATCGGTAAAAGTGTCCACGTGGTCGTTGTCTATATTCAAAACTACGGCGACGCTCGGCGAAATATCCAAAAAATTACGCCTGTACTCGCAGGCTTCCGCAACGGCAACTTCCCCGCCGCCCGATTTGAAATTGCCGAAAGTCTTTCTGTCGCCGCCCAAAAACACCGTGGGGTTAAGCCCCGCCGCGATAAACACTTCGGCAAGCATAGCCGTTGCGGTGGTTTTGCCGTGGCTGCCCGAAACCGCAACCGAACGGCGGCATAAAGATAATATCTGCCCCAACAGTTCGCTGCGCTTTAATACGGGAATACCTTTTTTCAAGGCGTATACAAGTTCGGGATTTTTATCGCTTATAGCGGAAGAGTATACGATAAGTTCCGCACCGCGGGCATTTGCCGCCCTGTGCCCGATAAAAATTTTAGCGCCCAAAGCCTTTAAACGCTTTAATCCGTCCGACATAGATTTATCGCTGCCGGAAACGGCAAAACCTTCGGTAAGGCAATAGGCGGCAAGTCCGCTCATAGACACGCCGCCAACGCCGATAAAGTGGATATTTTTAAAATTTCTGAAAAACACTTCAACTTTCATACTATAGAATATGATAAAAAGTCGCGATTTGGGAAATAAATAAAAAAAATAGGCGGAAATTTAAAAAATGTATTGAAATCGCATAATTTATATGCTATGATTAAAACAATATTAAAATAAGGAAGGTTCCGAGATGAGAATTTCAGACGTACGCGTGCGCATTGTTAAAAACAGCGACACAAAACTTAAAGCGGTTGCTTCGGTAACCTTCGATGACTGCTTTGTTGTACACGACATTAAAGTTATTGAAGGGAACGAAGGGTATTTTATCGCTATGCCGAGCAGAAAGACCACGGACGGCTCTTATAAAGACATAGCCCACCCCATCAAAACCGAAACGAGAGAAGAACTTATCAAAGTTATCTTAAACGCGTTCGAAGAAGAGAAGGCTAAACCGCAGGATTAAATCGGTTTTTTAATTAAAGCAGATTATCCGTCCACCGTACGTTTTATAAACGAGCGGCGGATTTTTGATGGAAAAAACACTCGTTTTTCCCGCTCATCCGCTTAAAATTGCACGGATAGAAAGTTGTACAAGTGAATATATGCGTATATACGCAATCCGCCGCCCTTGGCTTAAAGCCAAGGGCGGCGGAAAGTTTAAATCATTTAATTTCAGTTAAATTTAAGTTTATCCTTTAAATACCGTGTTCGCAATATCGGTCAGATACTCCAAAGATTCGAACAGTTCCGAAAGGTCGTTAAAATCTCCTTTATACGCTTCGATTAAAATCGCGCCGTCAAAGCCTTTATCGCGAAGTCGCGTCAACACTTCTTTAAAGTCGGTAATCCCACGCCCCGGCAGACACATTTTCCCGTCCTTATCCACGTCGGAAAGATGCGCCGTCGCAATATCCGCGCCCATTTCGTCTATAAATTCCCTGTAGTCGATATTAGACTGTCTCGCCTGTTTTATATCGAAAGTGCCTTTTAAACCCGAAGTGCGTTTTTTAAGTTCGGTAAAAAAACCTATAAAGTTATAATACGCCCAGTGTACGTTTTCATACGCCAAGGATACGCCGTATTTTGAGCAAACGTCGATTATACGCTGCGTTATACCGCCCACACGGTCAAAGTCTATAACGTACGGAGTACGTTTTACTCTCGCCAAGCCGTGAAAAGTGTAATATTTTGCACCGACGGCGCTTGCCGCCTGCATTGTTTTATCCAGAAGATAAAAAGAATCTTTTACCGCGCGCTCGTTTAAACTATAAAGCGTGGACTCGAACTGCGTGGTTAAAGTATGTACCGAGTGGACTTGCGTTTCGCCTTTTCTCTTAAAAAGGAGTTCGCCGAATTCCCTGTTATACTCGCAAAAAGATTCTAAAAACACTTCGGCGGTAGCGACTTTGTTGCGGCTTAAAAAGGACAATGCGTCTTCAGTATTAAACCTGCCGAACAAAGACGCCGTGGAAATACCCGTCTGCATAAAACGCTATACCTGCGGTTCTATTAAACCCAAATCGCCGTCGTCTCTTCTGTACAGCACCTGCACGGTGTTGGTTTTAGCCTCTAAAAACACGTAGAAGGAGTGCCCTAAAAGTTCCATTTCTTCTTCCGCTTCTTTAACCGTCATAGGAGATAGCGCAAAAGATTTTTTCTTGACTATTTCACGCGCCGATTTCTCTTCGTCGTTCTTTAAATCGTATATAGCGGCGTCAAGGAACGCGGCGTTTTTGTTATGTTTATCGAATTTGGTACGGTGTTTTCTTATCTGCCCTTCGAGTTTAGGCAAAATCACGTCGATATTGTCGTAAAAATTATCGCTGGTTGCACTAGCGCGGACAAGTTTACCGTTATATTCCAGCATAATTTCCGTCGTCAAAGAATTATTGCCCTGTTTTTTGAAACTCACCTTTGCGATTGTTTCGTCGTCTTTAAAGTACTTGTCAAGTTTAGCAAGTTTCTGTTCGGTAATGCTCTTAAGTTTTTCGCCTACTTCGTAATTTTTTGCATAGATGCCTATTTTCATAATTTTGCCTCCTTGTATAATAATTCGCAAAACGTCCCGAAAAACCCTTTATTTTCTGCGGAAAAATCAATGATTTTCAAAAGAAAATTCCCCGTCCGCGGCGTTTACCGTAATTTTGGAATTTTCCTTTAACGCGCCGCGCAGAATCTCTTCGGACAATCTGTCTTCGATATACCGCTGAATAACCCGTTTTAAGGGGCGCGCGCCGTACTCGTTGTCGTAGCCCTTTTCGATAATCAAATCCATAGCGTCTTGTGAAACTTCGAGCGAAACACCCATAACGGCAAGCCGCTTTCTCAAACTGCCGAGCAGAAGTTCGGCAATTTTCGCCGTTTCGTCTTTTGTTAGTTTATGGAATACAATAATATCGTCTATACGGTTCAAAAACTCGGGGCGGAACTTTTCTTTTAACGCGTCCATATACCTGTCGCACATATCGTCGTACTCTTTTTGAGAACCGCCGCTGAACCCTAATGTGTTTTTGTGCTGAATTTCCGTCGCGCCAACGTTGGACGTCATAATGATTATGGTATTCTTAAACGAAACCACCCTGCCCTTGCTGTCGGTAAGTCTGCCGTCGTCAAGGATTTGCAACATTATGTTGAACACGTCGGGGTGTGCCTTTTCGATTTCGTCAAACAATACTACCGAATAGGGTTTTCTTCTGACCTTTTCGGTAAGTTGCCCCGCTTCGTCAAACCCGACGTATCCGGGGGGCGCGCCTACCATTTTAGATACCGAGTGCTTTTCCATATACTCCGACATATCCACGCGGATAAGGTTGTTTTCGTTGCCGAACACGGCTTCCGCAAGCGCTTTAGAGAGTTCGGTTTTTCCGACTCCCGTAGGACCTACGAAAATGAACGAACCGACGGGGCGGTTGGGGTCTTTAAGCCCTGCGCGCGCCCTTCTTATGGCGTCCGCCACCGCTTTTACGGCGTCCGTTTGACCTATCACCCTTTGGTGCAGAACCGCTTCTAAATCAAGCAGTTTCTGCGCTTCCGTTTCGGTAAGTTTTACTACGGGAACGCCCGTCCAGTTGCTTACAACCTTCGCTATGTCGTCGGGG
>CAMORY010000090.1 GCA_946624395.1 uncultured Clostridia bacterium
AAATTTTCTGCGCTTCTCGCTCGAATACAGTTTTTTAACCTGCTTTATATAGTCAAGGTCGTTTACGTCCACGTACCGCTTGCCCCTGTAAAAGCCCGCCATCACGCCGAAAACCTGTTCTTCTTTTACCTTTTCTTGCTTAAACTGGCTGTCGCCGCAAATTATATAGCCGAAGTCTTCGGCTTTAATAACCCTATGCAGAACGTTAGCGCCGTTATCGCGCTGATACAGCGCCACGTCCATAGGGCGCAGTTTTTCCGTCTTTAATTTTACTATTACCGATTGTTTGCCGTTTTTAAGCGTCGGCCACATACTGTTGCCGCGCGGAACAAAGGCTATAACGCCGTTTTTATTTAATTCTGCCCTGTAATCGGTTCTCTTATCTTCCATATGGGTTTGCTCCGTTCGTACGACCGAACTATAAAATATTTTTTATATCAGATAACGTTTTCACCGTATAATCACAAAGACCTGAAACGGACTTTTCACCCGTACGGTTAAACCATATAGTCGTTATCCCCACGCTTTTGCCGCCCGCGATATCCGCGGAAAGCGAATCGCCGATAATTGCGACTTCTTCTCTTTTCGCGGGGCTTACCGCCTTTAAGCACTCGCTAAAGAACTGCTTTTGCGGCTTGTTTATGCCCTGCGCTTCAAAATTCAAAATCCTTTCGATATAAGGTATTATGCCCGAAAGCGTAAGCCGTTTCACCTGCTGGGCGTACGGCGCGTTGCTCGCGGTGTACAGTTTGTACTTTCCCGAAAGATATTTTACTATATCTATAGCCCCGTCCACGGGAATAGCGTAATCTTCCAGCCCGCTTAAAAACAGCCGTTCCATTTCGTGCCCGTCCGCTATAACGCCAAGTTCGTCGAATATAATACTCCACCTTACACGGTGCAACTCTTCGCGCGTTATCTCTTTTTGCTCTATTTTTTGCCAAAGGGTATCGTTGACGCGCAAAAACACGTCTAAAACGTCCGCGGAATATTTAAGCCCAAGTTCTTTTAACGCGTGTTTTATCGTTGCGTTAGCGCTCTTATTAAAATCCAACAGAGTGTTGTCTACGTCTAACAGTACGGCTTTTATCATTTTATAACCGAATTAACGTTATACGTCGTAATCGACGGCGACGGAACTTTCGCGCGCTTTGTGCATATACTCTTTTACCACCGAACAATGGTAGGGGTCGCTTTGATAACTGTCAAGCGCGGCTCTGTCCTTTAGCAGAACCTGCAATATCACGTCGTAAGAACGCGCGCTTTTCAAAAAGTCCACGCCCACTTCCATATCGATTATTTCGGGAACTTTCCCTTTCATAGATTTTAAGACTTCCGCCGCCTTTTCCGCGCTTTCGCCCGCTTTTAATTTGAAACACACGATATGCTTTATCATTATCGCCCGCCTTGCCCCTATTTTTTCATTATTTCTTCAAATTCGTTCTTGACCGCAATAAAACGCGCTTCGGCTTCCGCCCTGTCTTTGCCCGTAAGCGAATAGTAAACCTTTAATTTGGGTTCTGTGCCCGAAGGTCTTAAACATATAAACCCGCCGCCTTCGAGTTCGTAGTACAGCGCGTTCACCGCGGAAGAGTTTATCTTGGTTATTTTACCGTCTTCCGTTCTCTGCAAAGTCGAATAGTCGCGCTTTGCTATAACTTTTACGCCGCCGACTTCCGTTATAGTTTTCTCTTTCATCGCGTCAACGACGGCGTTCATATCGCGCATAGCGTTAAGCCCGCTATACACCGTGCTTACGCTCTTATCGCACACGTAGCCGTACTTTTCGTAAATCTGCTGCAATCTGTCGTAAACCTTTATGCCGTGCGCGGTGTAATAACACACCATTTCAGCAAACAGCATACTTGCGACCACCGCGTCTTTATCCCTTGCGTGCGTACCGCGTAAATACCCGCAACTTTCTTCAAACCCGAACACGAAACGGCGTTTGCCCGTATCGTCGAGTTTTTTGATTTTTTCGCCTATAAACTTAAACCCGACGGGAACTTCCATAATTTCCACTTTATAGTCGTCGGCTATGAGTTTAGCAAGACTTGTAGACACGAAAGATTTTACTACGAAACACTTTTTATTGAGTTCGCCTTTCTTCTTTAATCTGCCTAAAATATAGTCGAGAAGGAGTATCCCCGTCTGATTGCCCGAAAGGGCTACAAAATCGCCCGAACCGTCGCGTATGGCAACGCCAAGTCTATCGCAGTCGGGGTCTGTGCCGAAAACCACGTCCGCCCCTTCGGCGTTCGCTTGGGAAATGGCAAGCGACAGCGTTTCCTTATATTCGGGGTTCGGCACTTCCACGGTGGAAAACTCGGGGTCTTCGCTCTCCTGTTCAGATACAACCGAAACTTTTATGCCGAGTTTTTTCAGTATTGTCATTACGGGTACGAAACCGCTGCCATGTACGGGAGTATAAACGAGTTTGATGTCCTTGCCCGTTTCTTCCGTCTCTTCGGGCGAAAGAACGAGTTTCTTTATTTCGTTAAAATAGCGCTTATCAAGTCTTTTACCTATAAACTTAACGTATTTTAACGCTAACTTTTTCGAATACGGTATTTCGTCCGAAAGCGGCGATTTTATCTGTTCTATAAAATCAACGACTTTCGCCGTCGCTTCGGGCGACATCTGCGCGCCGTCTTCGCCGTACACTTTGTAGCCGTTATACTCTTTGGGGTTATGGCTTGCCGTAATCATTATGCCCGCAACGCAATTCAAGTCGCGCACGGCGTAGGACAACATAGGCACGGGGTGTACGTGTTCGAAAAGATATACTTTTATTCTGTTGGAAGCGAGCACCACCGCCGCCGCGGAAGCAAATTCTTTAGAAAACTTTCTCGTATCGTAAGATATCGCAACGCCGCGAAGTTTCGCCACAGGTCCGCGCTTTTTTATGTATTCCGCAAGCCCTTGAGACGCGCGCTTTACGGTATAAACGTTCATCATATTCGTGCCCATACCTATAATGCCGCGCATACCCGCCGTGCCGAATTCAAGGTCTTTACCGAAACGGTATTCTATCTCTTTATCGTCGTCTTTAATAAGCGATAATTCCTGCCTTTCAGCCGGTTTCAGTTTTGCGCTTTTAACCCACTCTTCGTATAAATCTCTGTACATGGTTGCCCTGTCCTCTATATTTTTCACTGATATTAAATATTATATTGTATATATTATGAGTTGTCAAAGTTTTTCGTAATTTATTTGCCAAACTCAAGATTATAACAAAGTTTTTTAAAAAAAGAATTGCAAACAGTTGACATTAAAAGTACATTTTGATACAATTTATAAGCGCCTTGTGAAAAAGGCGGCGTGCGGGTGTAGTTCAATGGTAGAATTCCAGCCTTCCAAGCTGGCCGCGTGGGTCCGATTCCCATCACCCGCTCCATATGATGAACCGAACATCGTTCGGTTCATCATATGGAGCGAGTATTTGCGGAGAGAACACAAATTCTGTCGTTGCTTTTAAAAAATGCCGCTTAGAACAAGACGTATCAAGAAGGGTGTATGCACCTGTAGCTCAGTTGGATAGAGCACCGGCCTTCTAAGCCGGGTGTCAGGGGTTCGAATCCCTTCAGGCGCACCAAAACGGCGGGCGTAGCTCAGTTGGTTAGAGCGCAAGATTGTGGTCCTTGAGGTCGTGGGTTCGATTCCCATCACCCGCCCCAAAAATAAAATATAACCTATATTTTATTTTTGGGCAGGTATTTGCGGAGATTGTTTCCACGCAATTATCAAACCCTGAACCCTACCCCACAATATAGGGGTGTAGCCAAGTGGTTAAGGCACCGGATTTTGATTCCGGCACTCGTAGGTTCAAATCCTGCCACCCCTGCCAAACAAACTGAATAATTATGGCCCATGAGCTTAGGTGGTAGAGCACGTGACTTTTAATCACGGTGTCCGGGGTTCGAATCCCCGATGGACCACCACGTTAGAGCAAGGCTTTTTGTCTGCCGTC
>CAMORY010000091.1 GCA_946624395.1 uncultured Clostridia bacterium
AGAAATATGCAAAAGGCGCTGTTGTTTGCGCTCTTGCAGCCAAACGCAAAATTGAAAGCGCTTCAGGAAGCGGGTAATTATACCGAACTGTTGGTGTTGCAGGAAGAAGCCAAGACTTTACCGTTCGGCGATATCTGGAACGAGTATTTAAAGAGACAGAACGTTGACGGCGATAAATGGTTTGAGAAAGTCAAAGAATACGAAAACTCCGTATTAAAAGCGAGAGTTTAATATCGGGGAAACTTACTATGAAACAGACGGTAAAAGATTTGATAGAAATATCGCAGTATGCGGGCGCGCGCGCCGACTACACGCAGGGCGGTGGCGGAAACACTTCGGTTAAAAACGATAAGTCGGGGCTGATGCTTATTAAGGCGTCGGGCTACAGGCTTAAAGATATTACGGAAAACAACGCGTTTGTTGCCGTAGATAAAAAGAAAATATCGGACTATTACGCTTCGGTGGATTTGTCGGTTAAAAAGGATTACGAAAAGGAGAGTGCGGAAATTTCCAAGTCTTCTGTAGTAGAACTTGACGGCGTGCCGACGCTCCGTCCGAGCGTTGAAGTGGGTTTTCACGCTATACTTAAAAAATATGTAATACATACGCACTCGGTGTACGCCAACGTTTTAACGTGCAGTATGGAAGGCGAAAAAATTGCCGAAAAGATATTCGGCGGCAAAGATTTCGGGTTTATATTCTTACCGTATATAAACCCGGGGTTTGAGTTGACGCTGGCTATGAAAAAGGCGATTGAAAACTACGTGGATAAAAACGGGTTGTATCCCGAAGTAATTTTTATGAAAAATCACGGGCTTGTAGTGAACTGCGACGATATAGAAAGGGTTAAAAAACTCAACGAAGAAGTGAACGAAACTATCCGCGATTATTTTGGACTAAAAGACGATTTTACCGCGGTAAAACTCAAAGCTGAAGGTGCGGAGTTTAAGTCTGAAACGTCTATCGTGTGCAATTTCATAAAGGAAAACGGCTTAACCAAAGCGTTTTTAGACGAATATCCTTTATATCCCGACCAGTTGGTTTACCTTAATAACGTTTTACAGTTTTCGCCTGAAAAACTTACGGTAAAGAACGGAACGGTGGTTTATAATACCGACGAGAGGCAGGCGACGACTTTAGAAGAAACCTTGGCGGCGTATTTATTCGTTATCACCGCGGTTAAAAATGCGGGGCTTACCATTTCCAAAATGAACGAAAAAGAAGTATACTTTATCAACCATTGGGAAGCGGAAAAGTACCGCAGGTCGGTAAAATAAGTATTATAATATCACACATAAAGAGTATAAAAACCCGCAGCAATTTGCTGCGGGTTCTGTGTTTGTTATTTTTAATTTTTTTAGCGCGTTTTTGCGAAGAAGGAAGAGAATTGTTTTACCATACCGATAAGTGAAAATACCATAACGCCGAAGAAGAAAAACACGCCAGAGTTTTTAAGGAAATCAAAGATAGGCGTTCCCGAGTCGGCAACGTATTTCAAATAGTAGGTAGCAACACCTGCAACGGACGCAAGCATTACGAGATTTACCGCAAGCATTACAAATCCTAAAAGAACGCTTATCGCTCTTAAAAGAACGCGCATAACTTCGTTTCTTATAATCATCATTAAAAGCGCGAACACTATATCGAACGCCAAGATTCCGTAGAACGCAGCAAGTCCGTAGGGGATTATATCGTAAATCACCTGCGGAATTTTATCCGCTATGCCTACGGTGTCAAACAAAATGTTTATATACGCGTTTTGCCAAACGTTTATATCGCTTTCGGCAATAGGCATAATGTGGTTGAACGAAAATTCCATCGGGTCTATCGTGAACGGTATTAAAAGCGTTGCCGCCGCGATAATGCAGAAAATAATCTGTCCTATTCCAAGTTTACCTTCATAGTCTTTTGTCATAAATTTCTCCTTAAATCTTTAAAGATTTTAAATAAATTTTTGTTTTTTCGTCTATTCTGAAACTGTCCCGCGCCTTGTCAATCGTCTTGTTATGTATAAACGGGGCAAGGGTTTTGCTTTCTATAAGCGGAAGAGTTTTTTCGTACTTTTTGATAAGCATAACGCTTAAAAGCCACGCTATCGCCATATTTATATAATATTCGTCGGTCTTTATACGGGTTATAAGTTTTAATATTTCGTCTGCATATTCGTCGTCGATAAAGTAATTCATCAAACAGACTATGCCGAACCTTACAGTATAAACTTTATCCGATTTTAACCACGTTAAAACGTTTTTATAAAGTAATTCTCTGTTTTTAGCCTGTTTTTTTACCGAAGCGGCAACGCTGTCGCAAATAGCCCAGTTATCTATAAAAGGCAAAAACGCATTTAACGCTTTATAAAATTCCGTTTCATCTTTTATGGCGGATAAACACAGTCCGTGGGCGAAATATTCTTCGTAATAAACGTGATTTTCCGTTAAAAAAGAAATAAACTCGCCCGTATTTACCGCTTCTTTTACGATTTTGCGGATAACGGGAACTCTAACGCCCAGCATTTTATAGTGAGTATCGGGTATAATTTTCTCGCTGAAAATTCTGTACTCGTTATCAGTATGCGCAAAAAGCCGTTCGGTTATAAAGTGCATTATTAGTTCCCGAAGGCTTTAACGAAAATATCGTAAAAACCCGCGCACACCTTATTCAGGTTTTCAAAAAAGGTGTTCTGGTCGTTCCCGCTACCGTGAACGTCGGTTATGCCCTTAAAAATATAATAGGGAATATCGTTTGCCGTGCAAACCTGCGCTATTGCGCCGCCTTCCATATCGAACAGGGAGCAACCTAAATCGGAAACGGTTTTAACGTCTTTTTCCTTTTCGGTAAACCTGTCCGAACTTGCAAGCCCAGCAGTAGGTAGAAAGTTAAGTTTATCGGTATTCGGGGTAAAATAAACCCTGTCGTAATCCTGAATATAGCCTACGGGCACATTATCCAGCGCGCTTAAATCAAAGTCGTACTGGCAGCATTTATCCACCGCGTAGTATTTAAGAATATCCGTTTTACCCTTAATTCCGCCGCAAGAACCGAAATTAACGATATATTCTACGGGGTAGTTGTCTAAAAGATATTGCGTAGAAAAAGCGGCGTTTACCTTACCGATACCGCTTATTATCAATACGAAATTATCGTTTCCGAGAGTGCCGAAATAAATTTTTTTGCCGTTTTTAGTCGTTTTTTCGACAGCGGAAGTTTTTTCTATAACGCCTTTTGCTTCTGCGTTTAGCGCGACGACAATACCTATCAAGCCAAATTTACCGTCTTTTTTTATTTATTTTAACATTTCGTACGACATTTTGTCAATTATTATGGCTTAATTAAGGAATATTTATTTCGTTCCGTAAACATAAAAATTCCTGCGCTTAAACCTACATTTGGTTTTACAAAAAATAAATAATATGGTATACTATTAAACAAAGGAGAATGATGGTATGAAAACGAAGAAAAATCTTGTTCTGGCTGTTTTATCTATCTGTGTTTTGACGATATCGCTAACGTTTGCTCTTGTTGACGCGCTCGTTCCGCTTGACGTGTGGACGCATCCTTTACTTAACTTTTTATTCTGTGCCGCCGTGGGTTTCGGAATTATCGCTATGTGCCTTGGGTTTACGAAAAGTTTGCCGTGGTATTTCTTTTTAAGCACCGTACTGTTGGGGCTTGCCTTCTTTTACGCGCTCGTACAGTATATTCCTTGGTGGATATGTGTGCTTATCGTCGTTGTCGTGTGGGCGATTTTCGGCATAATGAGTTTTATGAAAGCGGGGAATCAGACGGAAGACATAGCGCTTAACAAGTCGCCCGACTATAAGACTTTCGAGCAGAGAAAGGCTGAAGAAGCGGCAAAAAAAGCGGAAGAGAAAAAGACTGAAAAGCCCCTTCCCGAAATTAAATCTTTCAAAGATAAAGACTAAAATTATTTTTTAACGAAGGCATAAAAATGGAATCCAGAAATCTTACGCTTTTAACCGACCTTTACCAACTTACAATGATGAACGGCTACTTAAAAGAGAACCGTAAAGACGAAACGGCGGTGTTCGACGTGTTTTTCAGGCAAAACGGTATGATAACTTATTCCGTCGCCTGCGGGTTAGAGCAAACGGTAGATTATATACTTAACCTGCATTTCGGCAAAGAAGAGATAGAATACCTTAAAGGTCTCGGTATATTCAGCGCGGAGTTTTTGGAATATCTTAAAAATTTCCGTTTCACGGGCGACGTTTACGCCGTGCCCGAAGGTACGGTGGTTTTCCCGGGAGAACCGATTTTAACGGTTAAAGCGCCCATTATGCAAGCGCAACTCGTCGAAACGGCGATTTTGAACAATATAAATTTTCAGACGCTTATAGCAACCAAGTCGGCAAAAATTCGGTACGCCGCTAAAAACGACTTGGTTATGGAGTTCGGTTTGCGCCGCGCTCAAGCGCCGGACGCGGGGATTTACGGCGCGCGCGCTGCCGTTATCGGCGGGTGTGATTCCACGTCCAACGTTTTGGCTGGCAAAATGTTCGATATTCCCGTCGCGGGTACTCACGCGCACAGTTGGGTAATGAATTTTAAGGACGAATACACCGCTTTCCGCGCGTATGCCGAAGTTTATCCCGATAACGCGCTTTTGCTTGTCGATACTTACGACACGTTAAAGCAGGGAGTACCGAACGCTATAAAGGTGTTCAACGAACTGAAAGAAAAAGATCTTCCAGTTCTAAGAGCTGGATCTATAAAAAGTGTTTTAGCTGCTATTCGAGCTAAATATGTTTTCTTCTGCACAAATGACATTACAGACGTAGGTGTTAAAGAAACACATTTCATTGGAAATGCAGTCCAAGTAAATTTGTGGCACGGGATTCCCTTGAAGAAAATCATGTA
>CAMORY010000092.1 GCA_946624395.1 uncultured Clostridia bacterium
ACGGCGCAATTCCCCTTTAACTCTAAACGCAAACTTTCGGCGGAGGAATTTAAAGGAAAGGGCGTTTACGCGTTGGGTGCGCCCGAATTCGTACTCGATATAAAAACTTTTGCGGAAATAGAAGATAAAATCAACGGATACGCCTTGTCGGGATTACGCGTATTGATATTCGCGCACAGTAATTCAAAGGTGTCAAAAGATGAGCTTCCGCGCGACTTTTCCCCGCTTGCGATTATTCTGCTTGCGGACAATATCCGAAAAGACGCGTATGCGACGGTTAAATGGTTTAAAGATAACGGCGTGGCGGTTAAAGTCATTTCTGGCGACAACCCGATAACCGTTTCCGAAGTCTCCGCAAGGGTCGGTATAGAAAACGCGGATAAATATATAAGTTTAGAAGGGCTTTCGGACGAAGAAGTAAAAAAAGCGGCTACGGAATATACCGTGTTCGGCAGAGTTTCGCCAGAACAAAAAGCAATACTTGTCAAGAGTATGAAAGCCGCGGGACACACTACCGCAATGACGGGCGACGGCGTAAACGACGTGCTGGCGTTAAAAGAAGCGGACTGTGCCGTTTCGGTGGCTTCGGGTAGCGACGCGGCGAGAAACATCGCGCATATCGTGCTGCTCGATAATAATTTCAACAATATGCCGAACGTGGTGTTCGAAGGGCGGCGCGTTATCAATAACATACAGAGTTCTGCTTCGCTTTATCTTATGAAAACCTTTTTCACAATGCTGGTGGCGCTTATTACCCTGTGTTTGCCGTTTGTGGAAAAATACCCGTTCGAACTGAAACAAATGAATCTTCTTGAAATACTTATAATAGGTATTCCGTCCTTCTTCCTATCCCTGCAACCCAACAAATCGCGCGTAGAAGGCAGATTTTTAAACTACGTTATAAGAAAATCTTTACCGAGTGCCTTGCTGATGGTTTTAAGCGTAGGCGTTATCGAAATATTTAAAATGATAGCGGGTGGCGCTTATTCCGATAACGTTTATCAGACTTTAAGCGTTTACGCCTTGACCTTTTCGGGGCTTATCAATCTTTCCGTTATTTGCAGACCTTTAAATAAGTACAGAACGGTTTTATTTACCCTGACCGCGTTAGCGCTTATCGGCGTATTTATAGCCACCGTATTCGTCGGGCTACCGATGTTAGGGTTTGTTAAACTTTCACCCGTATCCGATTATTACAAATGTCTAATATTACTTCTCGGAATAATTATCGTGGATTTTCCGTTGGCTTTAGGGATTCAGAAACTGTTTAATAAAATACTGAAAATTAAAAAATAAATAAGTTGATTTTAAAACTTTAACCCGCCCGTGGTTTTCCGCGGGCGGGTTAAAGTTTAATTATCGAATTTTTTTAATTCTGACCTTTTTCAATCAAAGAAATTATATCGCCGACGGTTTTGATATTAACGGCGTCTTCTTCCGAAATGGTTATACCGCATTCTTCTTCAAGATTCATAAGCATCTCAACGACGTCGAGAGAATCTGCCCCCAAATCCTTAACCACTTCTTTCTCTTCCGTAATATCAGCGACCGGTTTATTTAACTGTTTCGATATAAGTTCCTTAACTTTATCCGCTACTGCCATAAGTCTTCCCTCCATAAACTCTAATATATATTTTAATATATTTTATTAGAATTTGCAAGCAATAACTACAATTTTTTTATTTATTCTGCGGGATATCGGGAATAGTTGCAAAACCTTTGGCAAGGTCTTCGTCTGTCGGAATATAATCGGTCATCGTTTTGTTATTGTACTGCTCGTACGCTTTCAAGTCGAAATATCCCGTTCCGGTTAAACAGAACACGATTTTCTTTTTTTCGCCCGTTTCTTTGCACTTAAGCGCCTGGTCTACCACCGCCCTTATGGTGTGTGAAGACTCCGGCGCGGGAAGTATGCCTTCGGACTTTGCGAACATTACCGCCGCGTCGAAAACCTTGGTCTGTTCTACCGAATTTACGCTTATATAACCGTCGTGATAAAGTTTTGAAACGATGGGGTTCATACCGTGGTATCTTAACCCGCCCGCGTGGTTTGCGGAAGGCGTAAACCCGTTGCCGAGAGTATACATCTTAAGAAGCGGGGTCATTTTACCAGTATCGCCGAAATCGTAAGCGTATTTACCGCGTGTAAGCGACGGACAGGACGGGGGTTCTACGGCGAGAATATCGTATTTTGCCGTTCCGTTTATTTTATCTTTGATAAACGGCGCTATAAATCCGCCGAAGTTAGAACCACCGCCGATGCAACTTATAAGTAAATCGGGTTCTATGCCGTATTTTTCGAGCGCGGTTTTGGTTTCAAGCCCGATAATTGACTGGTGCAAAATAACGTGGTCTAACACGCTACCCAAAACGTACTTGCAATTAGGCGTTTTCATAGCAGTTTCAAGCGCTTCCGACACAGCGCAACCGAGCGAACCGCCGGTCGTCGGGTTTGCGGCAAGTATTCTTTTGCCGACTTCGGTTGTGTACGAAGGGCTTGGAATAACTTTAGCGCCGTAAGTTTCCATAACCGATTTACGGAAAGGCTTTTGCTGCGCGCTTACCTTAACCATATAAACGGTAAGGTCAAGTCCTAAAAAAGCGCACGCCATTGAGAGCGCCGTGCCCCATTGCCCTGCACCCGTTTCGGTCGTAAGCGAAGTTAAACCCTGCTTTTTAGCGTAATACGCCTGCGCTATTGCGGAATTGAGTTTATGAGACCCCGAAGTATTGTTCCCTTCAAACTTATAATATATCTCTGCGGGGGTATCTAACACTTTTTCCAGAAAATGCGCGCGGATAAGCGGCGATGGGCGAACCATTTTATAAAAGTCCTTTATTTCGTCAGGTATCGGTATGTATTCGTCCGTCATGTTCATTTCCTGCGCTGCAAGTTCGTCGCAGAACGGACCTTTTAATTCGTCCACAGTACAAGGCTTAAGCGTTGCGGGATTAAGCGCGGGGTCGTGTTTTTCGGGCATAACCGCGTTCATATTATACCAAGCCTTCGGCAACTCGCTTTCTTCTAACAAGATTTTTGTGGGTACGTATTTGTTTGCCATTTTTCTACTCTCCTTTTTAAAAAT
>CAMORY010000093.1 GCA_946624395.1 uncultured Clostridia bacterium
ATATAAAAGGAGATATATGGGCATAGTCCGACTTTTAAGACAAATACCCGATATACACTTCACGGAAAACGAAAATATGTCCGCTAAAACTTCACTCGCCGTCGGCGGCAACGCGAGATATTATGCGTGCCCTACCAGTGCGCACGCGGTGGTAGAGTGCGTAAAAGTTGCGTTAAAAGCGGGCATACCGTATAAAATCATAGGGAACGGCACTAACCTTTTAGTGTCCGATAGCGGATATAACGGACTTATCGTCTGCACGAAAAACCTTTGCGGGGTTTTACTCGATAAAGGTGAAATAATCGCGCTGTGCGGCACGCCGATAGGTAAACTCGTAAACTTCGTTTCGGGTTGCGGGCGCACGGGCGCGGAAGGGCTTATCGGTATTCCCGCGACGGTGGGCGGCGCGCTGACAATGAACGCGGGCGCGTTCGGGTATTCGGTGTCGGACTACGTTTACGAGATAACGAGCGTATGTTGCGGGGAAACGGTTCGGCGCAAAAAGTCGGAGTGCGGCTTTGATTACAGAACGAGCGTATTTAAGGGTGGCGGCGAATTTATCGTTTCGGCAAAATTCCGTTTTCCCAAACGCAAAACGCTTATAAAACACGATTTTTGCGAACGGAGGGCGAAAAACCAGCCGAGCGGCAGGACGTGCGGTTCGGTTTTTGAAAACCCCGCGGGGGATTTTGCGGGGCGGCTTATAGAGAGTGCGGGACTTAAGGGCGCGGCGGTAGGCGGCGCGCGGGTTTCCGAAAAACACGCGAACTTTATAATTACCGAAGACGGCGCTAACGCGCGCGACGTGTTTTTTTTAATAGAAAAAATCAAAAAGATTGTTTTCAGAAAATTCGGCGTACGCTTAAAAGAAGAAGTGGAGTATTTAGGAGAGTTTTAATGCAACTTACGGGAGATTACCATACCCATACCGTGTTTTCGCACGGGAAAGGCACGATATACGATAACGTTAAGGCGGCTTTTGACACGGGGCTTAAAGAGATAGGCATAACCGACCACGGCTTTAGCCACCCCGCTTTTGGGCTTCGTGCAAGAAAAATACCCGTAATGCGCGAACTCTGCACTAAAGCGGAAAAGGATTTGGGCGTAAAGACCTATCTCGGCATAGAATCCAACATAATAGGGCTTGACGGCGCTACCGATTTAACGGAAAAGCGGTACGACGAGTTCGATTTGTTTTTAGCGGGGTTTCATAAGTTCGTACTGTTCCATCCGACGGCGTTTTTTAAGTTATTTACGCCTAATATGTTTACCGCGTACTTAAAAAAGGACAAGCCGTCCTTGTCGCTTGTAAAGACCAATACCAAAACCTTTATAAACGTAATCAAAACCCGCCCCGTGGACGCTATTACGCATCTTAATTTTTACTGTTTTACGGACGTAGTAGAAGTCGCCAAAGCGGCGGCGGACTACGGCACGTACATAGAACTTAACGCCAAAAAAGTGCATATGACCGACGAAGAACTGTATAAAGTCGCAAAGACCGACGCGCGGTTCATAATAAGTTCGGACGCGCACTCCGCGGCGAGAGTAGGCGAAATTTCGCTTATTGAAAAAACGCTCGAAAGAGTGGATATAGATAAAAGCCGCATAGACAATATCGACGGCAGGATTCCGAAATTCCGTTTTACGGAATTCAAGGGGGCGGCGGGGCGATGAATTTCGGCGAAAGCGTAAAAGAAGAAATTTTTTCAAAGCCGATAAAGGAAGCGCACTGTAAAAAAGCCTTTCTTGCGGGGATTGTTCGCGGCAACGGAGTGCTGTTCGAAGGGGAAGGCGGCGGCTACGGGCTGTCCTTTAAAATTGCGGGGGAAAAGCGCGCGATAGCCGTTTCGGAACTTATGAGCGACGTGTTCGGGTTCGATATACGGGAGATTTCCGTTGCGGAAGACAGGCTTAACCGCAGGGAAATTTTTGAAATAACGATAACGGGTGCGGAAGCGTACAAAACGCTGTTCGAACTCGGCATACTGAAGGACGCGGCGGACGGCGGGAGCGAAGTTTCGGGCTTTTTCGGCGATATTACGGAGCGGGAGTGCTGTTTTAAAGCGTTTATACGCGGGCTGTTCGTAAGCGCGGGCAGTTGTACCGTTCCAAGCGGCAAAGAAGCGTCAAAGACAGGCTATCATTTAGAACTTTGCTTTTCGCACGCGGCTACGGCGGAACTGACGAGCGCGGAACTTTTTCGCCGCGGCATAAAGAGTAATATAACGCGGCGTAAAGACAGTTTCGTGCTGTATATAAAGAGCGCGGAAGAGATAAAGGATTTTATTGCCTTCCTGCCCGCGCCCGTGTCCGTGTTAAAGCTTACCGACGTAATGATAGCGCGGGAAATATTAAACGTTTCAAACCGCCGCAAAAACTGCGACTTGGGCAACGTAAACCGCCAGATAGAAGCGCAAGAAAAGATACTGCGCGCCATCGACGCGATAGAAAGTTCGCGCGGGCTGGACGCGCTGCGCCCCGAACTTAAAGCAACGGCAAAGGCGCGTAAAGAATACGCGGACGATACGCTTATCGAACTTGCCCAAAGGCTTTCGATAACCAAGAGTTGTTTAAATCACAGATTACGTAAAATCGCGGAAATTGCCGCGGCAACGGAAACTAATCGGGAAACATAAGGATAATTATGACAAAGTCTTTCGTACACTTACATCTTCATACCGAATACAGCCTTTTAGACGGGCTTGCCACTATTCCGCTGGCGATAAAAAAGGCGGCGGAAATGGGTATGCCCGCAATCGCTATGACCGACCACGGCAATATGTACGGCGCGGTGGCGTTTTACGACGCGTGCGTAGCCTATAACGACAAGGCGCAAAAACAGGGCAAGAATACCATTAAGCCTATATTCGGTACGGAGTTCTACGTCTGCGACGATTTAACGCAGAAAGCGCGCCTTACTTCAAACGGCGACGATAAAGACCGCCGACACCTTATCCTTTTAGTCAAAAACGAACAGGGGTATAACAACATAGCGCGACTTAACGCCATCGCTTTCCGCGACGGGTTTTATTATAAGCCGAGAATAGATTTGGAAACGCTGAAAAAATACAGCGAAGGGCTTATCTGCCTTTCCGCGTGCGTTGCGGGGGATATTCCGCAGGCGATTTTGCACGGCAATTACGAAAAGGCGGAAAGCCTTATTACGTGGTTTAAAGACGTATTCAAAGACGACTTTTATCTCGAAATGCAGAACCACGGCTTAAAAGAAGAGTTGGAAGTCAACCAGTACCTTCGCGCATATTCCAAAAAGTACGGTGTAAAGACTGTTGCGACCAACGACGTGCATTACATAGATAAAAACGACGCGCTTCCGCACGACGTACTTTTATGCGTACAGACGCAAAGCCGTTTCGACGACCCATCGCGTATGCGCTTTTCATCTGACGAGTACTACCTTAAAAGTTATGAAGAAATGGCGGAACTTTTCCCGAACGATTTGGACGCGCTGGCGACAACCGTCGAGATTGCCGAAAAGTGTAATTTCGAGTTTACTTACGGGCATTATATGTTTCCGAAATATATCCCCGATACGGGCGAAACGCCTATCACGTATATCCGTAAACTCATAGATTGTGGCGTAGCGGAAAAGTACGGCAAAGAAACGCCCGAAATCAGGGAGAGAATAGAAAGCGAACTTGCAGTAATCGAAAAGCAGGGGTTCGTGGAATACTTTTTAATAGTCTGGGACTATATCAACGCCGCAAAGAAGATGGGAATATCGGTGGGCCCCGGGCGCGGCAGCGGCGCGGGTTCTATCGTTGCGTTTTTAATAGGCATAACCGACATAGACCCTTTAAAATACGATTTGTATTTCGAACGTTTTTTAAATGCCGAACGTGTTTCCGCACCCGACTTCGACGTCGACTTTGAAGACAGCAGGCGTGAAGAAGTTATAAATTACGTGCGCGGAAAGTACGGCGACGACCACGTGTGCAGAATAATAACGTTCGGCACGATGGCGGCAAAGAACGCCATAAAAGACGTGGGCAGGGTTTTGGGCGTATCTTATTCCGACTGCGACAAGATAACCAAGGCAATCCCCGTAAAGCAGAATAAACTCGGCAAAGAAGTGGAAATAAAACGTCCGTTCGTGTTGCAAAAGGTGTTCGGGTTTTATACGCCGAGCGAGAAAGAGCAAAAAGAAGGCTTGACGGCGGAGCATTTTGCCGTAGCGGAACTTGTGGAAATGTATAAAGGCAACCCCGATATAAAAAGGGTAGCCGATATTGCTATGCGCCTTGAAGACACCCCCCGCCAGAGCGGTATTCACGCGTGCGGGGTTATAATCGGGCACGACGTTCTGGAAAAGCATATGCCGCTTTCCCGCACGAGCGGTGTGGAAGATATAACCAGCCAGTACACGGGTGTGGAATTAGAGCATCTGGGCTTTCTTAAAATGGACTTTTTGGGGCTTGTCAACTTGTCCGATATCAAGCGTTGCGCCGAATACGTCAAGGAAAATTACGGCAAGACGGTGGATTTTTCGGACAGGCGCTACGACGACCCCAAAGTTTACGAACTTATCTCCAGCGGCAATACCGAAGCGATATTCCAGATAGAATCCCCGGGGTTCAAAAAGTTTCTTAAAGACTTAAAGCCAAACTGCCTTGAAGATATAATCGCGGCGGTGTCCTTATACCGCCCGGGACCTATGGAGTCCATACCGAAGTTTGTCGAGAGTAAGCACAATCCCGATAAAATAGTGTTTTTGCACCCGATGCTTAAGCCTATATTAGAGCAGACGTACGGCTGTATAGTGTATCAGGAGCAGGTTATGAAAATAGTTCAGGAACTTGCGGGCTACACTTTAGGTCAGGCGGATATGGTTCGCCGTATGATGGGCAAAAAGAAAGTCGAGGCGATGGCAAAGGAAGAAGAAGTCTTTATTAACGGCAAGCCGGAAACTAAAGACGCGCACGGCAAAATTAGCCGCGCCATAGACGGCTGTATCAAGCGCGGCGTGCCCGAAAAGATAGCGCGCACGGTGTGGTCGCAGATGAAGGACTTTGCAAAATACGCGTTCAACAAGTCGCACGCCGCGGCGTATTCGGTCATAACGTATCAGACGGCGTACCTTAAAACCTATTACGAACCGGAATTTTTAACGGCTATCTTAAATAACCGCATTACCAAGACGGATGAAGTAAAGCACTACGCC
>CAMORY010000094.1 GCA_946624395.1 uncultured Clostridia bacterium
GAAGCGGGGGGTATAACCCAGCGCATAGGCGCTTATACCGTTTCGGTCGGCGGCAATCAGATAACCTTTTTGGATACCCCGGGGCACGCGGCGTTTACGGCTATGCGTGCGCGCGGCGCGCAGGCGACGGATATCGCCGTGTTAGTCGTTGCGGCGGACGACGGAATTATGCCGCAGACCGTCGAAGCGATAAATCACGCCAAGGCTGCTAACGTTCCGATAATAGTCGCCGTAAACAAGATGGATAAGCCCGAAGCCAACGTCGAAAGGGTAAAACAGCAACTGACCGAACACGGGCTTTTGCCTGAAGACTGGGGCGGGGACGCTATAATCTGCCCCGTTTCGGCAAAGACGGGCGAAGGGTTCGACGGGCTGTTAGAGAGCATCAATTTAGTTGCGGAAATAAAAGACCTTAAAGCCAACCCCAACCGTATGGCAAAGGGTGTGGTTATAGAAGCCAAACTCGACGCGGCAAAAGGACCTATCGCCACGGTGCTTATTCAGAACGGTACTTTAAAAATCGCCGATAACGTTATAGTCGGCACGGCAACGGGTAAAATCCGTGCCATGACTGACGACAAGGGCAGAAAAGTTTCCGCCGCAGGTCCGTCCGTTCCCGTTTCCATAATGGGGCTTGACGACGTTCCGAATTCGGGCGATATTCTTTACGCGGTGGAACAGGACAAACTTATGAAACTCGTCGCCGAAGAAAGAAAGAACAAAGAACGTGAAAATATGATAAAAGCGTCGGCTAAAATCACGCTGGACGACGTGTTCGACAGGATTGCCGAAGGCGAAATCAAGGGGCTTAACGTTATCGTTAAAGCCGACGTTCAGGGTTCTGTCGAAGCGGTTAAATCTTCGCTTGAAAAACTTTCGAACGACCAAGTTAAGGTCAACGTTATACACGCGCAGGCGGGCGCTATTAAGGAAAGCGACATTATGCTTGCGGAATCTTCCAACGCTATAATTATCGGCTTTAACGTGCGCCCCGATTCCAACGCGAAGCAAATAGCGGAACACAGCGGCGTGGATATAAAACTCTACAGAGTTATTTACGAAGCGATAGAAGACGTCGAAAAGGCGCTTAAAGGTATGCTTGCGCCCAAGATTTCCGAAGTGTATCTCGGCAAAGCCGAAGTTCGTGAAGTATTCAAGATTTCGGGCGTCGGGCAGGTTGCAGGGTGCTACGTCGTCGAAGGCAAAATCCTTCGCAGCGGCAAACTTCGCATATACCGCGACGACGTTATGATAACCGAAGGCAACGTGTTGCAGTTAAAGCGCTTTAAAGACGACGTAAAGGAAGTCGCGCAAGGCTACGAGTGCGGTATTTCCATCGAGAAATTCAACGATATAAAAGTCGGCGACTTTATAGAGTGTTATCAGATAGAAGAAGAAAAACAGTAATATGAAAAAACGCACGGGCGCTGTTTCGCGTACGGATAGATTAAACAGCGAATTTAAAAAGGAAATTTACGAAATAATTTTAAGGCGACTTAACGATACCGATATTACCGAAATGGTTTCGGTAATGAAGGTGGACGTCAGTCGCGACCTTTCAAGCGCAAAAGTGTTCGTAAGCGTGTTTTCCAAAGACGAAGAAAAGAAACTAAAGACTTTCGACGCGATAAAGAGAAACGCTAAACGCATACGCTACGAACTAGGCGGCGCTATGCGAATACGCACCGTACCAGAGCTATCTTTCGTGCTTGACGATTCTATGGAATACGGCGACAAGATGAACAGACTTTTCGCCCAAATAGAACGGGGGGAAAACAAATGATAACCCTTTTTGAACTTTCCCAAAAACTGCTGAAAGAAAAGAGCGCGGCGCTTTTTTGCCACGCCCGCCCCGACGGGGATACGATAGGTTCTGCGTGCGCATTAAAACTCGCGCTGAAAGTCAAGGGCGTTGCGGCGCAGGTGTTCTGCACCGACCCCGTGCCGGAAAAATATCTGTTTTTGGAAGAAGCAAACAAGATTATCACCGAGTATTCGGGCAATTTTTCGGAATTTTCCGCGCTTATCGCCATAGATAACGCGGAAATAACCCGTCTCGGCGACTTTGCCGAAGCGTTTATTAAACACAAAAACACCTATTCAATCGACCACCACTCGTCAAACACACGCTACGCTAAAATCAATTACGTGGAAAGTAGGTCAAGCAACGCGGAAAACGTGTTCGCACTTATTTCGGAGATGGGCATTGCAATCGACGCGGAAATGGCAAACCTTCTCGCTTTGGGCGTTATGACGGACACGGGCGGTTTCCGCCACAAAAACGTCAGCGCGCAGACTTTTTACGACGCGGCGCGCCTTATCTCTTTCGGCGCGGATATGAATAACCTGTATTTTCACGCGTTTACACGTCAGAGCAAGGAACGCGCAAAACTGTTCGGAAAAACTATGACGGATATCCGCTATTTTAACGGCGGCAGAATAGCCGTTGCAAGCGTGCTGCTTAAAGATTTCAAGAATACGGGCGCAAAGCAGGAAGAAACGGAAGGGTTTATCGACTTCGTTATGGGCGTCGACGGTGTGGAAGTCGGCGCTTGCGTAATGGAAACGGACAGCAATAAATTCAAAATCAGTCTGCGTTCTAAAGGGGTGGACGTGAACGCTATTGCGGCGGTATTCGGCGGCGGCGGACACCGCTTGGCGAGCGGCTGTAAGATAACGGGCGATTACGAAGAAGCGGTCGATAGGCTTGTCGTTGCGATAAGCAAATATTTAGAAGACTGAAATGAAAGGTTTTATCAACATAAACAAGGCGGCGGGCAAATCGTCGGCGCAGGCGGTGGCGGCGGTAAAAAGGCTGTTTCAAGTGCCTTGCGGGCATATGGGTACGTTAGACCCTATGGCGACGGGCGTTCTGCCCGTGGGGCTTTATAAAACTACAAGGCTTTTCCCGTACCTTTTGGATAAAACCAAAACCTACCGCGCGCGGTTTTTGTTCGGCGTTTCTACCGACACGCTGGACACGACGGGCAAAACCGTTGCGACTACCGACGTCGTTCCCGACGAAAAAGAGATTATTGCCGCGCTTAAGTGTTTTACGGGTAAAATAGAACAAGTACCGCCTAACTATTCGGCAAAGTGCGTAAACGGCAAAAGGGGCTACCAACTTGCCCGCCGCGGCGTGGAATTTTCACTTGCGGCAAAGACTGTGGAAATAACCGATTTTTCGCTTATCAAGCGGGTTTCCGAAAAAGAGTACGAGTTTGAAATTACCTGTAAGGGCGGTACGTATATACGTTCCCTTGCACGGGATTTGGGCGAAAAGTGCGCGTCGCTTGCGATAATGAGCGGGCTCACCCGCACGGCGAGCGGCAAGTTCACTTTAGATAATTCCGTATCGGTCGACGAACTGTTAAGTTCCGATACGCCCGAAAAATTTATAATCCCCGCCGACTTTGCGGTGGATTACGAAAAACTTGTTTTAACTGAAAGTCAGGCGAAAAAGATTCTGGACGGCGTGTACGAAGACTACGGTTTTAACGACGGCGTTTACAGAGTATATAACGGTTCTGATTTTTGGGGAATCGGCGAAACCAAAGAAGGAAGGTTGAAAATAAAAGCGTATGTCAGGTAAAATTTTAACGCCCACCGTCGTGGCTTTAGGGTATTTCGACAGCGTTCATTTGGGGCACAGGAAGGTTATCGAAAGCGCGCAGGCGCTTGCTAAAGAACTGTCGGCAACGACTACCGTGTTAACGTTCGACGGAAACTTGCGCGCAACGCTTTCGCGCCGCGCGGATAAGTTCGTGTATTCGGTTAAAGAACGCACGGAAATATTGAAAGAAATGGGCGTGGATAACGTGTTCGTGCAGTCGGTCGACTTTAATTTCCTTTCTATGGGTAAACTCGCCTTTTTAAACTGGCTTAACAAAAAACTCGATATAAAGGGCTACGTTTGCGGTAAGGACTATAAGTTCGGCAAGTTCGCCAAAGGCAATTTAGAAGACCTTACAAAATACGCGGAAACCAACTCGCAGGCGTTAAAAATCGTCGACACGCTGGAAGAAGACGGCAAAAAAGTCTCCACTTCGCGCATCAAAATTCTGCTTTCCGCGGGCGATATCGCGGGCGCGAACGCGCTTCTCGGCAGACCGTTTTCCATAACGGGCAAAGTGGTGAAAGACAGGGGCGTAGGTACGACTTTAGGCTTTCCTACCGCCAACCTTAAACTTGAAAAGCACAAACAGCCCTTGCACGAAGGCGTGTACGCGGGGCACGTGTTTTTAGACGGCAAAAAATTCGACGCGATAATAAATTTCGGTTCGCGCCCCACGTTCGGCGGCACGGAAACGGTGATAGAAGCGCATATCGCGGGCTTTGACGGCGACTTATACGATAAGGAAATAACCTTGTTTTTCGACGCATATTTGCGTGAAATACGCAAGTTTTTCAGCGAAGAAGAACTTAAAAAACAGTTGGCTATCGACCTTGCTTCAATCAAATAAATTATGGGTATAAAATTCGGTCCGAGCGGAAATTCGCAGGCGTTTTTTGACGCGGGTTATAATAAAAGCGAAGATTCCGCTAAATGGGTTAAAAATTTAGGGCTCGATTGCTTTGAATATTCTTTCGGGCGCGGCGTAAATCTTTCGGACGGCAAGGCAAAGCAACTTGCCGCGGCGTTTAGGGCTGCGGGTGTGGAAATAAGCGTTCACGCGCCGTACTATATTAACCTTGCTAACCCCGATGACGATATGGCGGAAAAGTCCATAGGCTATATAATAGATTCCGCAAAAAAGGTGGTTTTGCTGGGCGGAAACAGAGTGGTTTTTCACCCCGCAAGTCAGGGCAAAGCCGAGCGGGAAGACGCGGTGGCGCTGACCAAAAAGCGGTTTAACCTTTTATGCGACAGGATATATTCCGCGGGGCTTGAAAAGGTGATGTTTTGCCCCGAAACTATGGGCAAAATCGCCCAGATAGGCACGGTAGAAGAAATTACCGGATTTTGCAAGACCGATAAGGTTTTTACGCCGTGCGTGGATTTCGGGCACGTGAACGCGCGGGGGCAAGGCTGCCTTAAAACCCAAGCGGACTACGAAAAACTTTTGTCTTTTATGATAAGCGAACTCGGCTTTGAACGTATGAAAGACTTTCACGTGCATTTTTCGAAGATAGAATATTCCGCCCGCGGGGAAGTGAAACACTTAACTTTTGAAGATGAAGTTTACGGACCGGAATTTGCTCCGCTAAGCGCGGCGCTTAAAAAATTCGGGCTACAGCCGTATATCGTCTGCGAATCTGCGGGGACACAGGATATAGACGCGCTTTCGATGCGGAAAATATATTACAATAATTGACTTAAAAGTAAAATTTTGTTAGAATAAATATGCGTATGGAAAAACCTACCGTAAAAAGCGGACAATGTTTTTTGATAAAGGACAGACTGTTAAGGCGTTATTTAAGCGGCGTTGATATCGCGGAAGGGTTTTTAATATACGGCGCGCAGAAAATTTACTTTACCGATATGCGCTACTTTTCCGCGGCAAAGGGTAAACTTGCCCGTACGGAATACACGGCGGCGGCGCTTAAGGACTTTAGCGACGTGGCAGAAGTTGTACGTAAAAACGGCGTACGTACCGTGTATATAGATTACAAAACCACAACGCTATCGGAGTACGAAGAATATAAAAAGTTTTTCGGCGATATAAAGGACTGTTCGGAAATCCTTGCCGAGTGCCGCACTATAAAAAGTCGGGAAGAACTTGACAGCATAAAAGCGGCTTGCGAGATTTCGGAAAGGGCGGTAAAAGACGCGTTCGGCGTGTTGCGCGAAGGGATTACCGAAAAGGAATTAAAAACCTTTTTGGAAAGCCGTATGGTGGCTTTGGGCGCGGAAGATATGGCGTTCGACACGATAGTTGCGTTCGGCAAAAATTCCGCCGTTCCGCATCACGAAACGGGCAAAGCGGCACTTGTAAAAAATCAGGTCGTGTTAATAGATACGGGCTGTATCGTAAACGGATATTGTTCGGATATAACGCGCACGGCGTTTTTCGGCGAGCCGGACGACGAGTTTTTAAACGTTTACGACGCGGTGCTTAACGCCAACCTGAAAGCGGAAAGCGAAATTTGCGCTGGGATAACGGGCAAAGCCGCGGACAAGATTGCGCGGGACGAACTTGAAAACCGCGGCTACGGGGAATACTTTACCCACTCTTTGGGGCACGGCGTAGGGCTTGAAATTCACGAAAACCCCTATCTTTCGCCCAAGTCCGACGAAACGCTTTGCGAAAATGCGGTATTTACCGTAGAACCCGGGGTGTATATAGAAGGCAAGTTCGGGATAAGGATAGAAGATACCTGCGTTATGGAAAACGGCAGGGCGAAAAGACTAATGAGCGACGATAAAAAACCGCTGATAATAAAGGCGGAAAAATAAAAGAGATACTATAATTCAAGGAGAAAAAATTATGCAAGCAGGTGAATTCAGAAAAGGCTCTACTTTCGAATACGAAAGTTCGGTATGGACGATAGTCGATTTCCAGCACGTAAAGCCGGGTAAGGGCGCGGCGTTCGTCAGAACCAAGATGAAGAACGTCATTGACGGCAAGGTATTAGAGAGAACGTGGAACCCCACCGAAAAGGTGCAGGAAGCGCATATCGAAACTAAGAATATGACCTATTCGTATAACGACGGCGAACTGTATTACTTTATGGACGAAGAATACAATCTTACGCCTTTAAACTACGAACAGGTTGAAGACGCTTTGATGTATATCAAAGAAAACGACCCCGTCGTGGTTAAGTTCTACAAGGGTTCGGCGTTTTCCGTCGAGTGTGAAAACTTCGTGGTACTGCGCGTAGTTCAGTCCGACCCGTCGGTCAAGGGCAACACGGCAACC
>CAMORY010000095.1 GCA_946624395.1 uncultured Clostridia bacterium
ATCGTGTTCCTGCAACTGATTTGTGGCAAGAATTGCGATTGCGCCGATTTTATTAAGCGCTAAAATGGAAAACCAAAACTGATAATGCCGCTTTAAGACCAGCATTACCCTGTCGCCCTTTTTGATGCCTATTGACTTAAAGTAGTTAGCGCAACGCGCCGACTGCTTTTTCATATCGAGAAAGGTAAAGCGCTTGTCCGTTTTATCCTTTCCGACGTACACCATAGCGAGTTTATCGGGGTCGCGTTCACCGATTTTATCCACTATATCGAAAGCAAAATTAAACTTATCGGTATTTTTGAATTTTATGGAAACAGGCGCGCCCTGTTCGTTCTCCACTACGTCGATATAATTATGATATTCTCTGAAACCGTCGTCTTTTTTAGCCGTCTCTTCAGGTTCTTCCGCGTACTGCGCACCCGCCTGCAAATCGGGTATCGGTTCGCCCGAAGGATTTAAAACGATAGCGTAAAACACGCAGTCTTTGCCGCCCACCGCTATCATACCGTGCGGCGTTGCGCTATCGTAATAAATGCTGTCGCCGACGTTAAGTGTTTCGCGGTGGTCGCCAACCTGCACCATAAGTTTTCCCGAAACGACGATATCTATTTCCTGCCCCTTGTGGGTAGTGCACTCGATTTCTCTGTTTTCCGCACCTGCATCGTACTTGACTTTAACGTATAACGGTTCGGCAATACGGTTCTGGAACGCCGCCGCAAGGTTATAATAGGTCATACCGTGCGCTTTCGCAATCTTTTGCCCTTTGCCGCTACGCGTTAAGATGTAAGACGAAAGCAATGGGCTTGTACCTTCTATTATATCGGTAATATTGACTTTTAAGGCGTTTGCCGTACGGTAAATGAACGCAAAGTTAAGGTCGCGCTCGCCCCGCTCGCACGCCGCGTACTCTTCTTCCGAAATATCGGTAAACTTCGCCATTTCTGAAACAGAAAGCCCTTCGATTTCGCGCAGTTCTTTGATACGCGCCGCCATCGCCTTGATTTTCAAATCGAGATTTTTTTCCATAGTATTTCTCCTTTTCGGGACAAAAAAATCGCCCCAAAGTTTTAATACTTTGAGACGAGTTTAATTACCCGCGGTACCACTCAAATTGCAAACCGAAAAGTTTGCCACTTATTAGGGTCTATCAACCCCTATGCCTTTACGCAGCAATCACGGAAAGGTTCTACAAGCGGCTATATGCCGCCTTTCTTCCTTTCGGCTCCGAAACTACATCGCAAAACTACCCTTTAACGGCTTGCACCGACCGCCGCTTCTCTGCAAAGTTTAAGTTTTACAAACTTTTCATCACAGCCTTTATAATTGAAACTATCATACCATATAAAACCCGCTTTGTCAACTGTTTTTACGGGGGCGTTTTTTATATCAACGCCCCGCGCCGTATTTCGGCGCGGGGCGTTCAATGGTTTTCTACTTTATTATTAAGTATTATTTCTTAAAATATCTGTTAAGTAAACCTTCGAAGGCTTTGCCGTGGCGGGCTTCGTCGCGCGCCATTTCGTGAACCGTGTCGTGGATAGCGTCGAGATTTAAGGCTTTCGCTTTCTTCGCTATCTCCATTTTGCCCGCCGTCGCGCCGTTTTCCGCCATAACGCGAAGTTCAAGATTTTTCTTGGTGGAATCGGTTATAACTTCGCCTAAAAGTTCTGCAAACTTCGCCGCGTGTTCGGCCTCTTCCCAAGCCGCCTTTTCAAAATACAAACCTATTTCGGGATAACCTTCTCTATGTGCTACTCTCGCCATAGCAAGGTACATACCTACTTCCGAACACTCGCCGTTAAAATTCTGGCGAAGCCCTTCCAAAATTTCGGCGTCAACGCCCTTCGCCACGCCGACGACGTGTTCGGCAGCCCACGAAAGACCTTCTTTCTGTTCCGAGAATTTAGAAGCGGGCGCTTTGCATTGCGGGCAGAATTCCGGCGGATTGTCCCCTTCGTGAACGTAGCCGCATATTGCGCAAACGAATTTTTTCATAAATTTTATCTCCTTTTTTCCGTGTTTAACACGCATTTTCCTTTTAATTTTACACGACGAACCGCCGCCCTGTCAAGTGAAAATCACAACTCCGAAATTTCTTTAAGCCAAAGTGCGCTTGACGCGTCCGACGGCATACGTAAGTCGCCGCGGGGCGACAGGGCTACCGAACCGACTTTCACCCCGTCCGGCACGCACGAACGCTTAAACTGCTGTGCGAAAAACCGTTTAACGAAAATTTTAAGCCATTTTAATATGGTGGCGTTATCGTATTTACCGTAAAACGCCTTTTTGGCGACAAAATATATTTTCGACGGCGAATACCCGCGCCTTAACATATTATATAGGAAAAAGTCGTGTAGTTCGTAAGGCCCTACTATATCTTCCGTCTTTTGGGCGATTTCACCGCTAGTTGGCGGCAAAAGTTCGGGGCTTACGGGGGTATCTAAAATATCGTACAGCACGGCTTTAAGTTTCCCGCGCGAAGCGTCCGCCACGTGCTTTACTATATATCTCACAAGCGTTTTCGGTACGGACGAGTTTACCCCGTACATACTCATATGGTCGCCGTTATAGGTCGCCCAGCCTAAAGCGAGTTCGGATAAATCGCCCGTACCGACGACAAGCCCGCCCGTCATATTCGCTACGTCCATAAGTACCTGCGTGCGTTCACGCGCCTGCGCGTTTTCGTAAGTCGTGTCGGGATTGCCTTCGTGCTTTATATCCTTTAAGTGCCTTAAAACCGACTTGGTTATATCTACCTTTTTAAGCGACACGCCGAGAGATTTTGCAAGTTTTATCGTATTATCGAAAGTTCTGTTCGTCGTGCCGAAACAGGGCATAGTTATCGCGATAACGTCTTTTAAGTTTCTACCGAGTTTCCCCATCGCCTTGACCGCGACAAGGATTGCAAGCGTGGAATCGAGCCCCCCCGAAAGCCCTATAACCGCAGTCTTTGCGTTTGCGCATTTTATACGCTGTTTAAGCCCTTCCGACTGAATATCGAGTATGAGTTCCGCGCGCGCGCCCAAAACCTGTTCCCCACGCGGCACGAAGGGTGTTTTTTCAAAGTCGCGCTCTATATTATCAACGTCTTTATACCCGTCGAAATAAACCGTTTGGTAGTTTACATTTTTTTCTTCCGTGCCGT
Organism: uncultured Clostridia bacterium; assembly: GCA_946624395.1. Lineage (GTDB taxonomy): Bacteria > Bacillota > Clostridia > Christensenellales > Borkfalkiaceae > UBA1259. The sequence goes on from CAMORY010000095.1 coordinate 3,146, forward strand.
GGTTAAAGAGTTTGGCGCGTTCAAAGTCCAAAAAACCGACGTCAATGTCCGCGGTTATCATACAGTTTTCAAACAGTTTGCTTTCGGTAAGCAGAGTGCCGTTTTCCGAAACAAGGTTATGCCCTGCAAACACCACGTCGGTAGTGGATTCCCCGCTACCTGCGTCCGCGTAAACGTATGCGGAAACCGTACGCGCCGATTGTACGCAGATAAGGTCTCTGCGGTACTCGGCTTTACCCACCGTTTCGTTGCTTGCGGATAAATTGACTATTATATTCGCCCCGTTTACCGTATGCAGATTTGACGGCGCGCTGCCCCCCCATAAATCTTCGCAAATTTCCGCGGAAACGGTAAAGCGACTTTCGGTTTTATCCTTAAAAATAACGTTCCTTATAACCCGCAAGGGCTTGTCGGAAAAATAGGGCGCGTTTTCTATGACGGTATTTTCAATACTGTCGTTCCAAGCGGAAAACCAGCGCTTTTCGTAAAACTCGTTATAATTCGGCAGGTTGGTTTTGGGAATAAGCGCCAAAACTTCGCCTTGATTTACTGCCGCCGCCACGTTGTAGATAAGCCCGTTTATCTTTACGGGCAGTCCCACGAACACAAGCATCTTTTTATCTTCCGTGAACGCCGCTATCTCGCGCAGACTTTTCAGAGCGCCGCAAAGCAGCGTGTCGCTGTAAAGCAAGTCGGCACAGGTATAGCCCGTAATCGATAGTTCGGGAAAGACGGCAAGTTCCGCACTCTCGTCTTCTGCCCTTTTTATCCATTTTTTGATTTGCTCGCAGTTAAAGCCCGTATCCGCGACGCGGATAGCGGGAGTTGTTGCCGCCGTTTTAATAAAGCCGTATTTCATAAAAAATCACCTTTTTGTAAAAATCAATATTTTTTATAATTCAATTTTACACCATTTTTACAGTTTTGGCAATTTTTTAGAATATAAAAAACGCGGGTTTTTGCAAAAATCGCAAAAATCCGCGTTTTTAGGCTTAATTTTAATTCATAGAAATATTTTTCAGTTTTTCGTACTTTTTTATAGCGACGCGCTTAATTTCCGAAATATCGCCGCCCGTTTCAAAAGTTTCGTCGCTTATCTTTTTCGCCAGGAAAATCGCTTCGGTAGAATAATCAAGCGCACCTAAATCGCTCATAAACTTGCCGCTTTGCCGTTCGCCCATAAAGTCGCCCGAACCCCTTAATTTATAGTCGTATTCGGAAATCTTAAAGCCGTCGGTTGTGGACTGCATTATTTTAAGCCGTTCTAAACTGTCGCCCGCGGTTCTACCCGCAAGCAGAAAGCAATAACTTTTAATATCAGACCTGCCAACTCTTCCGCGCAGTTGGTGAAGTTGCGAAAGCCCGAACCGTTCCGCGCCGTAAATTACCATAACCGAAGCGTCTGGCACGTCCACCCCCACTTCTATAACGGTGGTGGAAACGAGTATTTTGGTCTTTTTGTCCTTAAAATCGTTCATAACCGCCGCTTTTTCCTTATCTTTCATTTTGCCGTGCAAAAGCCCCAAGGAGATATTCGGGAAACGGGTTTTAAGTTCCTCGTAGAGTTCGATAACGCTCATAGTCTCGCCCTCCTCGTCCCCTTCGATTTTGGGGCATACGAAATAGGCTTGCCTACCCGCCGCCACTTCTCTTTCGATAAATTTAAGCATATCGGCGTACTTTTCGCTCGGTACTACGTTGGTCTGAACGGGTATCCTATCCTGCGGCTTGTCGGTTATGGTCGTTATATCTAAATCGCCGTAAAATATAAGCGAAAGAGTGCGCGGAATAGGCGTAGCGCTCATAACGAGAACGTCGGGCGTTATGCCTTTGTTAAGTAGCGCGCTTCTTTGCGACACGCCGAAGCGTTGCTGTTCGTCGCACACGCAAAGAGATAGGTTAGAAAATTCCACGTCTTCGGAAAGAAGGGCGTGTGTACCGCATAAAAGGCGGATTTTGCCGCTTTTCAAGTCGGATTTAACCTGTTTTTTCTCTTTGGCAGCTATAGAACCGGTCAACAGTGCGACGTTATATTCGGGGAATATATTTTTTAAAAGGTTATAATTCTGCGCGGCTAACACTTCGGTCGGTGCAAGCATCGCCGCCTGAAAACCGCTTTTTAACGCGATAAACAGCGCGCAGGTTGCGACGGCGGTTTTGCCGCTGCCCACGTCCCCTTGCATAAGCCTGTTCATCACCGAACTGCCCGTCATATCGGCGTAAATCTCGTTCACCGCCTTTTTCTGCCCGTCGGTAAAATCGAAGGGAAAACGCTTGACTATAAACTCCAGAAGTTCGGTTGCGGCGCAGTCGTACTTGTTTATTCGAACTTGCGCGCTGTCGCCTTTTATTACCTTAAACGCCGAAATAAGTGCAAAATATTCTTCTATCGCAATTCTGTCCGCGGCGCGTTGTTTGCGCGACATATCGGGCGGGTTATGGATATCGCGGTACGCCGCATACAAATCTGAAAGCGCGTATTTCTGCTGTAAACTAAAGGGAATTATGCTTTTCGGCTTTTCTATGTCAACGGCAAGGCGGGCGCTGTCGCGCACGGATTTCTGGCTTAACGCGCCTTTTATTTTGTACTGCGGAACTATCCCTTTAAGCCGCAAATTCTTCTCAATCGGCTCGAACGAAGGGTTTGTCAGCGAAGTTTCCAGCCCGTCCGCACGAACCCTGCCGTAAAACAGATATTCTTCGCCTATTTTAAGGCGCGCCGCAACGTACGGCATATTGTACCAGACGACGGCAAATGTAAACCCTTCCTGCTCGCAATAGGCTTTTACCATACCGCCCCTGCCCTTGCGGAAATACCGCACCTGCGGCGGGGTGATGATTTTACCGCTCGTTAAAACCATATCGTTATGATAGGCGTATTTTAAGAGCTGCTTTTCACGCAAATCTATATAAGCGCGCGGAAAAAACCGCATTAAATCTGCGGTATCGAAAATTCCTAATTTATTGAAGTCGGACTCCCTTGCCGAACTTATTCCGCGAATCTTTGTAAGTTCCATAATAATTAAAACGGGAAGGTTGTCCCTTCCCGAAAGTTTTTATTCCAAAGCGATGTAGTAGTAGTAAATCGGTTGACCGCCGTAATGGATTTCCACGTCGCAATCGGGATATTTTTCCGAAATCTCGGCGGCAAGCGCTTCCGCGTCTTCTTCCTTTACGTCTTGTCCGTAGTAAAGAGTGATTATTTCTTCGTCGCTGCGGAGTTTTTCTATTAAATCAAGGGTTACTTCGCTTACGTTCTTGCCCGTCGCGAGAATCTTTTTATTGTCAAGCCCCATTATGTCGCCGACTTTCAAATCGAACCCGTAAAGTTTGGTGTTTCTTACCGCGTAGGTTACCTGACCGACCGTCACAGAGTCTAACGCGTGTATCATATTCGCCTTGTTTTCGTCTACGGGCAAATCGGGGTTAAACGCCAACGCCGCCGCAAAGCCCTGCGGGATATTCTTGGTCGGAATAACGTGAATAGTCTTGTTTTCAACAAGCGATTTCGCCTGTTCCGCCGCCAAAATTATGTTCTTGTTGTTGGGGAAAACGAACACGTTTTCCGCATTGATGCGCTGTACCGCGTCCGCGATATCGCTCGCCGACGGGTTCATACTCTGCCCGCCTTCGATAACGGCGTCCACCGTCAAATCTTTGAATATGCTGGTAATGCCTTCGCCAGCGGATACGCTCATCATACCCATTTCTTTCTTTTCTTCTTCGTACTTCTTGATAAGCGCGCGGTTCTGTTCCAGCATGTTTTCGATTTTGAGTTTGTCAAGTTCGCCGAGTTCCAACGCTTTAGTAAGCGCGCGCCCCGGTTGGTTTGTATGAACGTGAACTTTGACGAATTCCAAATCGCCGATAACTATAACGCTGTCGCCGATAGAAAGCAAAAATTCCTTAAACCGTTCTATGTCGGCAAGCGTGGTCTTTTTCTTTATGTTTATAATAAAAAATTCCGTGCAGTAGGCGAATTCGATATTCCCGAGGCTTAATAAATCCATATGCTCGAGATTGTTATCGCTGGTCGCGGTTTCGGGAACAACGAAAGACGTTTCGACCGATATCGCTTCGCCAAGCAGGGCTTTTTCCATACCCGTAAGCACGCACATAAGCCCTTTGCCGCCCGCGTCCACGACGCCCGCTTTTTTAAGAACGGGCAAAAGCGTCGGAGTGATTTCCACCGCCGCGTCGCCTTCTTTTATAATTTCGCGGAAAAAGGTCTCGAAATCGGTATATTTCCTGCGAAGCGACTGCGCCGCGTCCGCAATCATGCGGATAACGGTCAAAATCGTGCCTTCTTTGGGCTGACTGACCGCGCCGTACGCAACTTCCGCACCCGTTTTTAAAGCCTGCGCGAAAAGTTTTACGTCGATTTCTTCTTCCTTTTTGAGAACCTGACAAACGCCCCTTAAAATCTGGGATAAAATAACGCCCGAGTTTCCGCGCGCGCCGCGAAGCGCACCCTTCGAGACCGCTTCGGCAACGTCCGCCGTAGTGCCTGTGCGAACGTTAGCGAGTTCCTTTGCCGCGGACTGAAGCGTCAAAGACATATTCGTGCCCGTGTCCCCGTCGGGAACGGGAAACACGTTAAGTGCGTCTATACTTGCCCTGTTTACGTCTAAATATTGAGCAGCGGACAACATCATGCTTTTAAGCATCTGTCCGTTAATAATCTTTTTCATAATATACTAACTCCGATAAGGAACGACGAATTCTTTAGTTTAAGCGCGTCAGCGTTCGACCCCCATAACTTTGACGTTCATGGTGTCGACAATCATACCCGTAAATTTTTCCACCCTGTACTTAATGGAAGTTTTAAGTGCGTCAACGACGGCTTTGATGGAAACGCCGTATTTGACCTTGACGGCAAGATTGATAAAAATCCTGTCGCCTTCGGTGCGAACCTTAACGCCCGCGACGTAAGTACGGAAACGGAAAAATCCAACAATTCTGTCCCAAAACGAAGACGGGACAAACGCAACTATGCCGTAGCAGTCGCCCGCAACGTGCGATACGAAACGTTCTATGGTATTATCCGAGACAAGGATTTTACCGTAAATGTTGTTGGTTTTAACAGCCATAACTTCTCCTTTTACACGCATTATATTTATTTTACATTATTTAAGACGATTTTGCAACGATTTCTAAGGAATAATAAAA
>CAMORY010000096.1 GCA_946624395.1 uncultured Clostridia bacterium
GGGGAACTCGCAAATATTATAATGGGGCTGTCGTTTATCTTATTTCCCACTATTTTATATCGATACAAAAAAGGGATAAAAACCGTGATTTTTTCTCTTTTGATAGCGTGCGTTTTGCAAACGCTCGGCGGTGTAGCAGTAAATAAGTTTATTCTTCTTCCTTTTTTTCACGCGCAGGAATTTTTTAGCGACTGGTTTTGGATAATAGTTGCTTTTAATGCGATAAAAAGTGTAAGTATATCCGTTATAGCATTTCTTTTTTATAAAAGACTTTCCGCTTTATTTAGGAAAATCAACTTGCAGTCTTCGCCTGAAAATGATACAATAGAAAAGTAAATGAAATTTATCTCTAATTCAGAAAACGACACTTTTAATATAGCGAAAAAATACGCCGAAACCCTTTCCCGCGGGGACGTGGTAGTGCTTTTCGGCGATTTAGGCGCGGGTAAGACGGCTTTTATAAAGGGCGTGGCGGCGTATTTCGGACTAACGGGCGTAGTAAGCCCAACGTACGCCTATCTTAACGTATACGGCGATTTTATTTATCATTACGATTGCTACCGTTTAGGCTGTGGCGAAGAGGCGGAAGCTTTAGGGCTTACTGATTACTTTAACGGAAATAATATCTGTTTAATAGAGTGGGCGGAAAATATAGCGGACGTTCTGCCCGAAAAGGTTAAAACGGTCAGCATCGCTAAAACGGAAAGCCCGAATACAAGGATAATCGAACTATGAACTATATAGCGGTGGATACAAGCGGAAAACACCTTACGTTAATAGCGCAAAAAGACGGAAAGGCGTACGAGTTTTTTGATAGCGACTGCGGGGTGAACCACTCGGTTAGGCTTATGCCGGAACTTGAAAATCTTTTAACAAAGGCGGATATGCGAATTTCAGACGCGGACTTTTTCGCGTGCGCGGTGGGCGCGGGTTCGTTTACGGGCATAAGAATAGGCGTTTCCACAGTAAAAGCGTTTGCGTTTGCGGCGGGTAAGCCCGTTTTAAAAATAACTTCTTTCGATACGTTAGCATACAATGTTGATAGCGATAAGGTTTTGGCGGTGATAGACGCAAAGCATAACGGGTATTACGTCTGCCCGTACATAAAATGCGTTGCGGGCACACCCGAATACGTAAGCGGTGAACGCCTTGCGGAGTTTAAAGACTATCTTTTCGTTTCGGGTGAAGAGATAAAAGGGGTAAATACTCAAATCGTGTCCGTAAAAGAAGGGCTAAAGCGCGCGATAGAAAAAAAATCGGGCGAAGTGTCAAACGATATAAATTCGCTTGTTCCCTTGTACGTCCGTAAAAGTCAGGCGGAAGAAGGAAGATGATAATTCGCCCCTTAAACAAAGACGATATACCGTTTTTGGTTTCCGCGCGAAACACGTTTCCCGACGCGTGGGACGAAAAAATGCTTTTATCCGCATTTGCCGCGGGCAACTTTTACGGCTTTATAGCGGAAACGTGTGGCAACCCTACGGGGTTTATCACTTATTCGGTGAGCGTTGATACCGCAGACTTGCAGGATTTGTTCGTGGCGGAAGCTTGCCGCAAAAAGGGCGTGGGGAGTGTGCTTGTTGCGGAGTTTATAAAGGGCGCTATTTCCCACGGCGTAAAGAAATTGTTTTTAGAAGTGAGAGAGAGCAATACGCCCGCTATCGGTTTATACGAAAAAGCGGGGTTTACCTTTCTTTCGGTCAGAAAAAGATACTATTCGGACGGCGAAAACGCAAGGGTATATATAAAGGAGTTGTAAAATAGACAAAAGCGCGGTTCATACTGAAGATTTGTTGTTTTTACACGGGTATTTGTCGAGCGGCAAGAGTTTTTATTACCAAACGCGTTTTTTTGAAAGAGATTTTAACGTGTACGCGCCCGATTTAAAAGGGTTCGGAACGAACGCCGATATGCCGTACCCCTACGCATTAGACGATTATATAGCGGAAGTAAAGGAATATATTTATAAAAACGGGCTTAAAAACCCGTCGGTGATAGCGCACTCTTTCGGCGCGCGTATCGCCATAAAGGCGGCAAGCGAAGACGGCGGGCTTTTTAACAAACTCGTGTTGACGGGCGCGGCGGGGCTTAAACCTAAAAACACTCTTAAAAAGACGGTCAGGCGGACTGTTTATCGCATCTTTAAGAGGTTTGTGCCTAAAGAAAAACTGTCGCGGTTTTTTTCCGCAGACTATAACGCTTTATCTGCCGTGATGAAAGAGAGTTTTAAGAAAATCGTGTCGGAACACCTTGACGACAGACTAAAAAGCATAAACAACCCGACGTTGTTGGTTTTCGGGGCAAAGGATAAAGAAACGCCCCTTTATATGGCAAAAAGGCTGAATAAGGGCATAGGCGGAAGCCGCCTTCTCGTCATAGAAAACGCGGGGCATTTCTGTTTTATAGATAAACCCAACAAATTCAATATGGAGGTAAAAGAGTTTTTACTCTCTTAAAAAATTATGTTTCCCATAAATATAGAAAGTTTTTCCGAATTGTTTACCGGCTATACGCTGTGGATAATGCTGACGATATCCGTCTTAAACGGCGTACTTTTATTTTTCGCGTCAATGAAATTTTTGCTTGCGTTGCAGCAGAGCGGCTATAAAGGCAAGCGCTATTTTAAGTGGCTTTCTAGTCCCGAAACGCCCTATCTTTCCCGCCTTATGCTGTTATGCCTTTTGGGGCTACTGTTTTTCTGCCTTTTAAATATCTGTTTTTTCAGTATATTCAGCGCGAATATTACGTCTTATATAGGACTTTTATCCTATTGCTTGTTTACCGCCCTATATATAAATTCTGAAAGCAGCGTAAACGCCAAAGTTCCGCTTAAAAAGACAAAACGCCTTGTAAGACTTTGTATAACTTTTATTTTGGTTTTGGCGGCGTTTACGTTCGGGCTGGTCGTACTTCTCAATTTCATCGCCTACGCTATCGGGGACGAAGTGGTCGGCATTTTGCGCTACGCGCCTATTTGCCTTATTCCGCTTTTGTCGCCTTATCTTCTGTTCGTTGCATACTGTATCAACGAACCGTCCGAATACCTGATAAGGAAGAGAATAGTCGCAAGGGCGACCGCTAAACTCAACGCTTCGGACGTTATAAGAATAGGTATTACGGGCAGTTTCGGCAAAACCAGCGTTAAAGAAATTTTAAACACCGTGCTTTCGCAGAAATTCAGGGTGTTGTCCACGCCCGCGTCGTACAATACGCCTATGGGCATAGCGCTTACCGTAAAGGGGCTTGACAGCACGCACGACGTGTTTATTGCAGAAATGGGCGCAAGAAACAAGGGCGACATAAAAGAACTCGTCGACATTATAAAGCCCGATTACGGCGTACTTACGGGCATAAACAACCAGCATCTCGAGTCTTTCGGTTCTTTGGAAGCGATAAAGAACACCAAGTTCGAGTTGTTCGAAGGTCTTAAAGCGGGCGGCGCGGGGTTCTTTTCGTCGGACAGCGAAGGCGCGCGGGAACTTTTTGGCAGGTTTGACGGCGAAAAATATGCCGCGGGTATGGCGGGTGAAAACAATTTCGTATTCGCTACCGACGTTATAACCGACGAAAAGGGTATGAGTTTTATGCTCAATATAAAAGGCGAACAGCCCGTAAAATGCAATACTGTGCTTTTAGGACGGCACAGCGTGTCGAATATCTGCCTTGCGGCGGCGGTCGCTTATAAGTTGGGGCTTACGCCCGAAGAAATTGCCATGGGCGTAAACAGAATCCCCGCTCTAAAGCACAGGCTGGAACTTTTACCCAACAATAAGAATATAGTCATAATAGACGACAGTTATAATTCCAACGAAGACGGCACTCGCGCGGCTATGGCGGTTTTAGATACCTTTAAGGGCAGAAAAATCGTGTTAACGCCGGGGCTTGTGGAACTCGGTAAAATGGAAAACGTCGTTAATATGGAATTCGGCAAAACCCTATCAAAGCACGCCGATATAGTTATCGTTATCGGCAAGCATAACGCGGAAATGCTTATAAGCGGGCTGTTGGGCGGGGGATTTCCCAAAGAGAATATTCTGTTTGCAAAGTCATTAAATAAAGGCAACGCGCTTTTAAACGGCATAGTGCACGAAGGCGACGTAGTTCTGTTTGAAAACGACCTTCCCGATAACTACAGTTAAAATTAAAGCCGCACGCGCGGACTTTATCGGATAAAAATTCAAAGACACCAAAGCGAAAAATTATTTTGCGGAGGTGTTTTTTTATGAAAAATATAGCGGTGTTTTTCGGCGGCGTGTCGGTAGAACACGACGTTTCGGTTATTACGGGGGTTTTAACTTGCAACTCTCTCGATAAATCGCTTTGCGTTGTGCCCGTGTACGTAGACGGTTCGGGGGAGTGGTTTACGGGCGAAAGTCTTTTTGACCCCGATAATTACGAAAATCTTGACTACAAAAAACTTACTAAAGTATCGTTTATTGCGGGCAGTAATAAACTGTACGCCGTGCGCGGCAAAAAACTTAAAGAGTTATGCGTTATTTCTACGGCTATAAACTGTATGCACGGCGAACGCGGCGAAGACGGGTGTTTATCTGGCGTTCTTAAAATGTGCGGAATAGCCAACGCTTCCGCGGACGTGTATCCCGCCGCGCTCGCTATGGATAAAATTTTAACCAAGCGCGCGTTAAACGGCATAGCGAACGTGTTGCCTTTTGCAACTTGCGACAGCGTAAAACAGGCGGAAGAAATTTGTCTGCCCTTCGATTACCCCGTAATCGTAAAACCCGTTTTAGGCGGCTCGAGCATAGGCGTTAAACTCGCCGAAAATAAAGAAGAACTTGCCCGTGCCGTGGGGTACGCGCTGCGGTTCGGCAAACGGGTTATGATAGAACCCTGCCTTACCGATTTTATCGAAATAAACTGCGCCGCATATTTGGGTGTTAACGCTATAAAGGTTTCAGAGTGCGAAATGCCCGTAAGACGAACGGACTTTTTAACCTTTTCGGATAAGTATGAAAGCGGGAAAAGGGTTTTCCCCGCCGATATTCCTAAAAAACTTTCAAACAGGATAAAGGCTATAACCGAAAAGGTGTATAAAACGTTCGCCTTTACGGGCGTAATACGGATAGACTTTTTTCTAAAAGACGGCAAAGTGTATTTAAATGAAATAAACTCCGTCCCCGGGTCGCTTGCATACTATCTGTTTTCCGAAACGACGAAGGGGTTTTCCGATATGCTTAACGAACTTTTAGAAGTGGCGCGGATAAATTTTGCCGAAGACAATACTATTAAAAAATCCTATAATTCGGGTATTTTGCACGCCGTCGGCGCAAAGGGCGCAAAACGCTTGTAAAATAAAAGGCGGTTGTGTTAGAATATAGGGGAATTTACAGGAGATACGCTATGGCTAAAATTTTAATGAAAACCCCCATCGTCGAAATGGACGGCGACGAGATGACCAGAATCGTCTGGAAACTGATTAAAGATATTCTGATACTGCCTTACGTCGATTTAAAGTCCGATTATTACGACTTGGGGCTTGTTAATCGCGATAAAACGAACGACGAAATAACCGTTCAGGCTGCAAACGCCACCAAAAAATACGGCGTTGCGGTAAAGTGCGCGACCATTACTCCCAACGCGCAACGTATGACGGAGTACAACTTAAAGGAAATGTGGAAAAGCCCCAACGGCACGATACGTGCGATTTTGGACGGAACGGTGTTCCGCGCGCCCGTATTAGTGGACGGGATTGCACCGTATATTCCCACGTGGGAAAAGCCCATCGTAATTGCCCGCCACGCTTACGGCGATATCTATAAGGCGGTGGACGGTGTTGCGGGTAAAGGCAAAGCCGAACTCGTATTCACGGACGAAAAAGGCGAAAAGACGACTTTGCCCGTGTTCGATTTTAAAGATAACGGCGTGGTTCTTGCTATGCATAACACAGATAAGAGTATAGCAAGTTTCGCGCGTTCCTGCTTTAATTACGCGTTAGAAGTTAAATTGCCCCTGTGGTTTTCGACAAAGGACACCATAAGCAAAAAGTACGACGGCAGATTTAAGGCGATTTTCGAGAAAATTTATAACGAAGAGTATAAGGATAAATTCGAAAAAGCGGGTATAGAATATCTATACACTTTAATAGACGACGCGGTGGCGCGTATTATCCGTAGCCGCGGCGGCATAGTTTGGGCGTGCAAAAACTACGACGGCGACGTTATGAGCGATATGATAGCGACGGCGTTCGGAAGTTTAGCCATGATGACGAGCGTTTTAGTTTCACCCGACGGAATTTATGAGTTCGAAGCGGCGCACGGCACGGTAACAAGGCACTATTATAAATACTTAAAGGGCGAAGAAACTTCCACTAACCCCGTTGCGACAATATTCGCTTGGACGGGCGCTTTAAAAAAGCGCGGCGACTTGGACGATTTGCCAGATTTGGTTGATTTTGCCGACAGGCTTGAAAAGGCGACTTTAAGGACTATAGAAGAAGGGGAAATGACGGGCGATTTAGTCGGGCTATTCAAAAAAGACGGAATAACACCCCAAAAACTTTCCACCGAAGACTTTTTGAAAGCAATAGCAAAAAGATTGTAATCTATAAATTAAGTATAAAACACGCGCGGGCGCAATTTTGCGCCCGCGCGCGTTTTATGTCTAATCTTTATAAACCGTCTGTCAACTCGTCGAAAGAGATATTTAAAACATTTAAAATTTTTATAATATTATACAGCGACGGCTCTACAAGTCCGCGTTCCCACTCGCTTACTCGCTGTTGCGTAGTGCCGAGTTTTTCCGCAAAGATTTGCTGGCTTATTTTAGCCGCCGTTCTGCAATTTTTTAAATTTTCCCCAAACGTTTTCATAATTACATTATTACGCCGTGTTTAGTGTATTATGCTTAACTTACACTAATTTTAGTGTTAAAATTATACCAAAAATCATAATGGAGAATTTTTTATGAAAAAACTTGTAGTAATTTTAGCATTATGTTTAAGTCCGTCTCAGTATGACGATACAAGAATACTTGTGTCCCATTTAGGGGATAGGTGGTAAAGTACAGGCGGGCAAAAAGCCCGCCTGTACTTTACCAAAGGGTTTTGTTATAACTTTTAACCTTTTGGTAAAGGCGTAGCAAAATTTGCTACGCCTTTACCAGCCTTTCCCTTATAGGGAACACGGGATTTTTGTTTTTACAGTAAATTTTCGTCGTATATCGCGCGGATGCCGCCGATAAACTTGGGGCGGACTCTCGCACATACAACGTTCGCTTTGCCGATTTTATTAGTTTCTATCCTTACGGGTACGGCGACTTTTTTCAGATGCATACCGATAAGCGTGTCGCCTATATCTATCCCCGCGTCGGCTTTTATTTCTTCTACCACCACAGGGTCGGAAAATCCGTAGTACGCGGCGGTGGCAAGTGAACCGCCCGCTTTCTTTTGCGGCACTACGTTGACTATTTCCGCGTCTTTTACAGCGGTGCGCTCTATTACGATAGCGCGGTTTAAGTGTTCGCAACATTGTACGGCAAGGAATATGCCTTTTGTTTTTAACACGCCGTAAATGCCGTCAAAAATTTCTTTTGCGGTGTCGGGGTCGGAATCCGTGCCTATTTTACTGCCTAAAACTTCGCTTGTAGAACACCCGACGACTAAAATATCGCCTTTTTTCAGTTTTGCTTTTTCCAGCAGTTCATTTACCGCTTTTATACTCTGTTCTTTTATAGTCATTTGAATAAAACTCCGCTTTTTCTTTATTTTAACACCGAAAAATTTTTTTTGCAACGGTTTTTACCTTTTGAAAGGTATTAAGATTTTTATTTTATTGCCGAAAAAATAAAAAAAGTGAAAATAGAGAATAAAAAAGAGTAAAAAACGTTTGACATAGAAAGTTAAATAAAATATAATGTAATAGCAATTATGAATTGCCCCTTAGCTCAGTCGGTAGAGCATGCGGCTGTTAACCGCAGTGTCGTCAGTTCGAGTCTGTCAGGGGCAGCCAAACAAAACAAGCCAACCGTTTGGTTGGCTTGTTTTGTTTGGGTTGCGCTTTGCGCAACTCTCGAACTGAAAGTTCGCCGCCTGTGATGGGCTTTTCTAACGGGCTACGCGGTTTTGCCGCAAAGCGGCAAGCCCTGTCAGGGGCAGCCATCAAAAATCCCGTTGACCAGCAGGTCAACGGGATTTTTGCACTGTCTATGACAGCGCTGGAACAGGACGAGTCGTCAATGACGCGATTGAAACCTATGGTTTAACAATCGCTATTCCGTCGCAAGCGTTGCTTGCTCCTTACGAGTCTGTCAGGCGAGAGCGTAGTTCGCCGCCTGTGATGGGCAGATATTGATGGGCTTAGTGGTTTTGCCGCATTTGCGAGCAA
>CAMORY010000097.1 GCA_946624395.1 uncultured Clostridia bacterium
AAAAATGCCGAAAATATGGTTTTTTATCAATAAAATAAAAGTGAAATAATTTTTTATCATTGACAAAACTCCGCATAAATGGTACACTAATTAAGTATAGTCTTGATACGTGTAGGAGTTTGGTATGAAAAAAGTTGTAAAACTTTTAATTATAGCGGTTTTAACCGTGGCGGCTGTTTTGGGGCTTGTCGCGTGCGGCGGGAATTCTGCCGACGCGGGCGAAAAAGGCATTATCTGTAGGAAATTCAAAAATAACGATTTTTATACAGTAGTCGGCTACGGCGCGGAAGACGGTGTTGACAGTCTCGATATTTCGGCGGCGGTTAAAGCAAAGTACGGCGATACCGCAATCGTCGGCAGAATAAGAACGGGCGCGTTCGACGGAAATAAAACCTTAAAACACGTAATAGTTTCCGACAAAGCGGGCGACGGCGTGGATTTGACGATAGACGCGGGCGCGTTCAAAAATATGCGCGCGCTTGAAGAAATAACCTTGCCGTTCGTCGGCGCAAACAGATATTCGGACGCGGATATGAACGGTTCTGCCCCCGCTTCGGGCAACGACCTTAAAGCCGTTAACGATAAGCGCTCTATAGGCTATATATTCGGAACGGAAGAATCGGACGCGGCGTCTAAAATTACTTTAACCTACGGCGACGTAAGCGGACAAACTGCGGACTTTTATATTCCCGTCGCGCTTATTAAAATCAATATCGTTGCGGAAGAAGAAATCAATATTCCTATGTACGCGTTCTGCGGCTTAACGAGAATAGAAGAAATCACTTTAAGCGGCAACGTAAAGGCGATAGGAAGGTCGGCGTTTAAGGGTATGAATAAGCTTTCAAAAGTCAATATCCCTGCGAGCGTTGAAATAATTTACGACAATGCGTTTGAAGGAACGGAAAATCTTAAAGTTTTCGGCGATAACGGATTTAAGATTGACGAAAATTCTAACTTAACGGAAATAAGAGAAGGGGCGTTTAAGGAAACCCGCCTTACGAGCTTCGATATTTCGGGCACGCAGGTTAAGGTTATCGGCGACTATTGTTTCTATAACTCTGCTTTAAAGACCTTTATCTTCTCCGCGGCGATAGAAAGCGTGGGCGCGTACGCGTTTGCGGGTAGTAAAAACCTTTCGGTAATCGAACCGTCTTGTACGATAGGGGTAAACGCTTTTGCCGGAACGGATTTGATGGCTTAATTCGAGTAAATAAAAAACGATATAAACGCGGCGGCGATAAATTATCGCCGCCGTATTTTTTACTTATATTATGAGATTGCTTCGCTCACGTTGTTCGCTCGCAATGACACAAACACCGTCATTGCGAGCCTTTGTTAAAAGGCGTGGCAATCTCTTTTAACGAAAATTTCAGATTAGTTATTTATTTCAACGCTTGTTAAAGTAAACACAAGACTTCCCATATTCAGGATACTGCCGCTGTTATATGCAAAGAGCGGTTTTGCAAATTTAAGCGGCAGGGCGTAATTCGGTAATTCTCCCGCTTTTTCCGCCTGTATGTTTATCGATTGCGCCCAGCCTGCGGCGTTGGTGCTGTTTATACGGTATTCTAAAGTATTGTATTTTATCGTTTCGGTTATAGCCGCCCCGTCGCCGTCTTTAACGTAATTTATAGTCATATTTTCGCTTGCTATCTGGGTGTTGGTTATTTTAAGCGACTTAGGGTCAGTATAAGCCGCCGAAACTACTGAAACGGTCGTTTCGGCTTTTTCTTCAAGACTTAACCCGCGCAGGGCGAAAATAAATTCCGCATTGTCTATCGCCGTAAGAAAATCGTATTTTACGGTGTCGGTTTTATTTGCGAACTCAACGCCGTCGATATTCGGTTCGTCTATCTTATATTCGCGGTAAGTTAAAGTTTTGGTATATTCGTCTTTATTGTAAAGCGTTTGGTTAGTGCTTTCTACAACGTAAACTTCCGCTTTGCCGTCTTTAACGGAAATCATACAGTATTCCGATTTCTCTTCAGTATAAATCGGGGCAAACGCCGCGCCCGCCCACGCTATATAAGCCGTGGTCTTGATACTTTCAGGATGTGTGTAGTCAAGCGTTTCGCCGTTTAACGTAGATAACGTTAAGTTTACGGAAAAGTTGGTAGTAATTTTATAGATGGGTTGGGTATTTACTCTCTCGTCGTTTTTCACGTCGCTATCTATTTCCGAAAGTTCGTCGTTCGTAGCGGCTCTAAATTCCGAACGGTAAGAACCGTCCGCATATTCAAACGTGCAATATTCGTCAAGTGCCGCGGCTTTTTTGAAATTTGCCAGATAGTCTTCAGAATATTCGACTTTATAGTTAAGCGTTTCGGTATAAGTGTTAGTAGGCGCAGTTCCGCCGTGGAAAGCGCTGTTAAAAGACAGCGTTTGTTGCCCCGTGCAGGAGCAGCCGGAAAAAACCGCGCACGCGGCGACAACAAGCGCCGCCGTAAAGGTAATAAATTTACGTTTCATAAAATCCCCGTCCGAAATCCAACAGTATTTTAGATAATTTTACCATAAAAGAAAAAAATTGTAAAACTATATAGCCAAAATCCACAAATTCTTTACTGAATATGTTAAAATAAATAAGATATGGCTGCAAAACTCATTATCACGGATTCGAACTTCAATATTTTTCCGCTGCTTAACGACGAACTCAAGGGCAAAGTAAACGATTTAACGCATAAGAATTACGTTTTTTGCGAAGAGAAGTCGTCGCTTATGGCTGAACGCGCCATCGCCGCGGAGTTTTCCGGTTCGCTTAATACCGAAGTGTATTCTTTCGGTAATTTTTTGCGCGCCGAAAAAAATACGGACGGGCTTTTATCCAAAGAAGGCTCTGCAATGGCGGTGAAAAAAATCCTGTCCGAAGTGCCGCTATTCTGTTTTAAAAAGGGCAAGACAAACCTTTCCGCCGCGCTTTTTGAACTGATAAGTCAATTAAAAAGCGCAAAAATTTCACCCGAAGAATTAGGGCGTGCCGCCGAAAACACCGACGGCATACTTTCCGCGAAACTGAAAGACGTTGCAAGCGTTTATTCGGCGTACGAAAAATATATGGCGGAAAATAATCTGTTAGACCAGAGTTCCGCGCTGTCGCTACTTCCCGAAATAATTTTAAACAGCGAAAAAATCAAGGGCGCTAACGTGTTTATCGTGGGGTTTTCGGGCTTTACCGTACAGTTAAGGCAGGCAATTTCCGCGCTGCTTTCCCGCGCTGATAGTTGCACCGCCATTTTAACGGGCGGCAAAAACGGCTTTGCGTTCGTAAACGAAACGGCGGAGATTTTTAAATCGCTCTGCGCCGCCGCGGGCGTTTCTGTCCGTGAAAAAACCGTGTTAAGCGAGTATTCCGCGGGCGGGCAAATTATTAAAGACGGGCTGTTTAATCCGCTTTATAAGATGGAGTTAAGTTCCGGCGGCAAAAAGCCGCAAGCCTTCTTTCTCGCCGCAAAAAGCGTGAACGCCGAAGCGGACAGGATTGCGGAAGCGGTAAAGCGCAAGGTTATGGAAGAAAATCTTAGATACCGCGATTTTACCGTTATAATAAAAAGCGGCGACGAGTGCGCGGAAGCCTTTAAAAGGAGTTTTTCGCTGTTAGATATTCCGTACTTTTTAGACGTGAAAAGAAAGCCTGAAAACTTTCCAGCGGCGGCGCTTATTTACGCGTACTGCGATTTGTTTATACGCGGGCTGAAAATACCCGTCCTTTCCGCGTTTTTCAAAAATCCGTATCTTTCGTCGGACAAAAATTTTACCGACAGGTTTGAAAACTATCTCTATAAATACGATATTTGCTACGATAAATTCAAAAAGCCTTTCACGTACGCCGCGGACGGCGAAGATATTACGCGGTTTAACGAGTTCCGCGCGTATATAGTCGGGGTTTTGAACGGGTTTGACGTGCCGCGGCTTGTTTCAACCCTTATTTCCGACGAAAGGACAGAAGAACTTTCCGCGCGTCTTACAGTCTTAAACGAAAGCGAAGACGCGGAAATAAACCGCCAGTCGGCAAAGAAAGTCAAAGACCTTATAGCCGAAATGAAATTCGTGTCGGGCGATATAAAGTACGACCCCGTAGAGTTCAAATCGCTTTTTGCAAGCGGTATGGCGGCGATGGAAATTTCGGTTATTCCGCAGTATAACGACGCGGTGTTTATCGGCGACTTTAAAAGCGCTTCGGCGGCTAAAGCCAGATACCTTTTCGCCGCGAACTTAACGGACGACGTGCCGTCTTTTTGCGAAGACGTAGCGCTTTTATCCGATGGCGATATAGACGCGCTGGAACAAATAAAGTTGCTTGTCGAACCGAAAATAAAGGTGGTAAATCACCGCGTGCGTGAAGACGTGGCGTTGGGACTTTCCGCCTATACGGACGGGCTGTATCTATCCTATCCGCTTTCCGACTTTACGGGTGCGGCTACGGTCAAGTCGGAAATTCTGACTTTTGCCGAAAAATATTTTGATTTTAAAAAGTTCCCGCCGTACGACGGGTATATGACCGCAAAACAGGGTATGCGCACCTTTTCGCGCGATTGCGGGCGGTTTGCAAGTCTTTATATCGACGACTTTTCGGCGCAAAGCGCTTTTTACCTTGCCACCAAAGGCGCACCCGAACGTATAGTAAACTACGCCAACAAGGAAATAAAAGTCAGGTTAAGCGACAAGGGCGGCGCGCTTTTGCGGGGCGTCGCTTCGCCGACGACGATAGAAGATTATTACGCCTGCCCCTACCGCTCCTTTTTAGTGCATACGCTTAAAGTGAAAGAGCGCGAAACGGGCAAGGTGAACGCCCTTTCCGTAGGCAATCTTATGCACGAAATATTCCGCCGCTTTATCGCGCGCGTGGAAGAAGCAACCGATAGGGAAAAGTCCGACGCTTTGTTCGACGCGGTTGCCGCCGAAGTCATAAAAAAAGACGAGTACGCCAAGTTTTCCGACGCGGAAAGTTCGTTCGGGCTAAACCTTGCGCTTAAAGAGTGTAAAAAATATTGCTATAATCTTTCGCGCTGGTACTTTTCGTCAGAGTTTAAGCCCCGCAAAAACGGGCTGGAAGTTAAGTTCGGCGACGACGTAAACCAAAGTGAAGGCTATCCCGCCGTAAGTCTTTCGGGCGGGAAGGTTAAACTTTCGGGCAAGATTGACAGGGTGGACGAGTGCGGCGATTATTTCCGCATTATCGACTACAAGACGGGCGGAACGGAAGTCGCGGACGATAAGATTTTTACGGGGCAGAAATTGCAACTGTATCTCTATTCGCTTGCAATAACGGACAAAACGCTGGCGGGTGCGTATTATCTCCGCGTGAACGACGATTATAAGGCGGGCGAGACCAAACGCCCGACGCTTGCCGAAGGCAAAACCGCCGTGGACGGCGAAGTTATTACCGATAAGGAAAAAGAGTTTATTCCGTTTGACGGCAAAAACAAAGCGGTGGCGCAGTCCACGCTTTCCGCCGTGCAACAATACGTTCGCGCTATGGCGGAACAGGCGGCAAAACAGTTAAACGACGGGGTTATTATTCCTTCGCCGTATAAAGGCACGTGCGAATATTGCGAGTTTTCGCCCATGTGCCGCGGGGGGCTTGCGCCGCGCAAGGTTTCGGGCGTGGATACCGCGTTAATAGAAGAGAGCGCGCTAACGGCGAAAAACGGGGGAGAAAACTGATATGGCTGCGGAAAATCTTTTAAAACCCGAACAACTTAAAGCGATAAACCACGAAAACGGCGATATTTTAGTGTCCGCTTCGGCGGGCAGCGGAAAGACTTTCGTGATGATAAAGCGCATTATCCGTCTTATTTCCGAAGGCAAGGCAAGCGTGGACGAGATTTTAGCCGCAACTTTCACCGAAGCCGCCGCCGCGGATATGAAAGCCAAATTAAAACGCGCGCTGACCGAAGAGATAGAAAAGGGCAACTGCGCGCTTGCCAAAGAACTCAATAAAATTGCGACCGCGGATATATGCACGCTGCACTCGTTTTGCGGCAGACTTATCCGCACCTACTTTTTCGCCGCAGGCGTTTCGCCCGACTTTAAGGTGATTGACGAAAGCGACGCGTCGGTGTTAAAAGCCGAAAGTTTAGAAGACGCGTTCCGCGCCTTTTACACCGAGCGCGACGCGGGGTTTTTGAAACTTATCGAACGGTATCGCTATCACCGTAAAGACGACGTTTTAAGGCGGGTAATAACGGATATTTACGAGTTTTGTACTTCGGAAACAGATTTTGAAAAGGTGCTATTCGCTTTTCAGGATAACTATACCGAAAAGGGCGCGGCAAGGTTTGAAGCGTTTTACGCCGAAAGACTGCGCGCGGCGCTTGAAAAGATAGGCGCGGAACTTTCGGGGATAAAAGCCGATTGCGAAAGCGCGGGGTATTTCGTCGGTGCAAAGCAGGCGGAAGAGTTAAGCGGTATAGTTTCGGAAATAGAACAAGGCGGCATAAAAGCGTGCGAAGCGTATGCGGAAAGTCGCGCATTGCCCATTGCGCCGCGGCAAAACCCGCCCGAAGGTTCTTTGCTTAAAGAGCGGCTTAAAGGCGCTAAAGCGCGTATAAAAGCGCTGTGCGAATATTCTTCGGCTACCGCGATAGACAGGGGGGCTTTATCTGCGCTTACCGATAACGCCCAAACGCTTGCGCGGGTGGTCTTGCGTTTTTCGGAGATTTACGCGGGCAAAAAGCGCGAAAATAACGCGTTGGATTTTTCGGATTTAGAGCGGTTTGCGCTTGTCGCGCTTAAAAACGACGACGTTAAAAACGCCGTGCGTAAAAAGTTTAAGTACGTTTTCGTGGACGAGTATCAGGACGTGAACGGGGTGCAGGAAGAGATAATTTCCGCAGTGTCGCACGATAATCTTTTTATGGTCGGCGACGAAAAGCAGAGTATTTACGGGTTCCGCGGATGCCGTTCGGAAATTTTTGAGAACAAAGAAAAAACTCTTATCGCAAAGGGCGGCGCTACCGTAAGGCTTAATTACAATTTCCGTTCGGCGGAAAACGTTATAAATTTTATAAACGAGATTTTTGATTTTTGCTACGTTAAAGAATACGCGGGTTCGGACTATAAGGCGGGTGCGAGACTTGCGGGCGGCGGCATTTATCCCGAAAACGCCAAAGGTCGCGCGGCGCTGCATTTTCTTAAAAAACAAAAGGGAGAAAGGGGCGGCAGAGAAAACGCGCGTATTTACAATATTTTAGAAGAAGCGACGGCAGAAGAAGAGAAAGAAGCGGCGCGCGTTTCTAACCTGATTGCGGACGTTATAGACGAAGAACTTACCAAAGAGTATTACGACGTAAAAGAAAAGGCGTTTAAGCGGGTAAAACTTTCGGATATAGCCGTTTTAACGCGCACGGGCGATACTTCTTTCGTCAGGGGTATCGTCGAAGGGTTAAACGGGCACGGCATACGCGTAGTGTCTGGAGTTTCCCAGAACGTTTGCGATTTTCCCGAAATAAAAACGCTTATTAACGCGCTTAAACTTATAGACTGCTTTTTGCAGGATGCGCCGCTATGCGGTACGCTTTTATCGGTAATAGGCGGGTTTTCCGAAGAAGATTTAACCGACGTTGCGATTTTTTATGCGGACGGCGGCGGCAAGGGCGGGTTTTCGGCGGCGTTCGAATACTATCTCGCTAACGCAGCCACGCCGCTTAAAACGCGGCTTGCAAAATTCAAAACCCGTTTCGACGAGTTAAGATACCTTGCGGACTTTAAGGGTGCGAAAGGTGTTTTAGACACAATAATTTCCGAAAGCGGGTACGATAACTACTTGCTTTGCGAAAGCGGCGGGGACGAAAAAATCCGCCGACTTTACAGGTTTTTATCTGAAACGGTAAGCGGCGGAAAGTTGCGTACGGTAAGCGAATTTTTACGGCGTGTAGAGACCGCGCCCAAAGCGTTTGAAGCGCTGTCTGGCGGGGAAGAAGACGCTGTCAATATTATGACTATACACTCTTCCAAGGGGTTAGAGTTCCCCGTGGTAATCGTCTGCGGGCTGGAAAAACCGTTCAGCCGCAAAGACGAAAATAAGCCCGTTCTTATGGACAGGGATTTGGGGCTTTTTGAAAATTATTTCGACGACGGAACGCGCACCGTTTCTTCTACCGGCTATCGCGAAACCGTCAAGGTAAAATCGCGCGAGACGACCTTAAAAGAAGAAATGCGGCTGTTTTACGTCGCCACTTCCCGCGCGCAATATTCGTTGCATTTGATTATGGAAAAGAGTGAAGACGACCGCAAAAACGTTTTTTCCGCACTTTTCACGGACGGCGCGTGTTTTGCGGACTTTTTGCCGAAAAGTTTGTCCGCCGAATACCATTTACCCACCGAATTCGGGCTTTCGGGCGTTAAACGCCGCGGGCGGCAGATTTTAGTCGGAAAACCCGATACGGAAAAAGCCGCAAAGATGGTTAAAGATTTCGCCTATACTTATCCCTACCTTTCGGCGACCGTGCTTCCGCTTAAAAACAGCGTGTCGGCGGCGGTTCAGCGCGGAACGCAGGAATTTTATCCCGTATATTCGCTGTTTTCGGCGGAGGGCGGCACGGACGCCGAAAAGGGCACGATTGCCCATAAAATTATGGAGCATTACGAGTTTGACGGCGGCGATTTTAACGCGCAGATGGATAAAATGATAAAAGGCAACGTTCTTTCTGCGGAAGACGCGGCTAAAGTCGACGCGGAAAAGATAAAAAAGGTTATCTTAAGCGGGGCTTTCGACGGTGTACGCGGCAAAGCGCTTTACCGCGAACAGGATTTTATAGTTAACGTGCCGGCAAACCTTATTTTCGATACTACCGACACGGAAGATGTGCTTTTGCAGGGGGTTATAGACTTGCTTGCAATCTCCGATAGCGGCGCGGAGATTATAGATTACAAGTATTCCGCGTTAAATGCGGAAAGTCTTATTCTTAAATACCGCAAACAGTTGGAACTTTACGCTTACGCCGTGGAAAAGTCGCTGGGCGTAAAGGTGATAAGAAAAACTCTCGTCAATATTTTTACGGGCGAAACGGCCGAAGTCGACTGAAAAACAAACTATTCGGCAAAAGATTCCGTTTACCGCGCAAAGTATACGGTTATTATGTTATCGCGTGGACGGTAGTTATGTGGTTTTCCGAATTTTTAAACGATTTTTTCTCCGCGGTAAGCGGAACTTGGGCTTTTATTATATCCGCTTTTTCGGTATTTGTCGCATTCGTTGTGTGCTTGGCGCTTGCGATATTTAAAACGGGATACGGACTGAAAAAAAGGGTGTGGTACGTCGTGGTATCCGCTTTTTTTTGCGCTTTTCTTTCCGCGCGCGCGTCCTTTACGGGCGAACGTGATTTGTCTTCGCTTTTACTCTGTTTTGCGCTCATTCTTTTGCTGCCCTTATGCGTTATTCCCGAAAAAAGGAAAACAGACGATAGCGCGGCGGAAGACGGCGCAAGGCGCGGATTTATCCGTTTTTTGGACGATAAATTAAAAAGCGCGCGAGAGTGTTCGGATAACGCTTTGCGTTTTCATACGGAAGAGATAAGGGCGGCAAGTCCGCCGCCCCAACACGAACGGGACGGCACGCAGGATATTGACTTTTCGCACGTTAAAAACGTTCTTTCACGGTTAGAACCCGCGCTTTTATCGCAAGCCGACAGGCGGCAGATTCACGAACTTGAAATGGCGCTATACGACGCGGAGCGCGGCGGGTATTCGCCCGACACGCGGGGTAAAATCAACGAAGGATTAGGGAATTTGCTTAAAATTATGGCAAAACACGGGGTGTAAACACTATAAAAGCATAAAAATTCAAATCTATTGACAATTAGTTTAACGTAATATATAATTATATACGGTTGTCGTTTTGCGGCAAAGTATAAAAAGATATTTGCAGAGGGAATTTATAATGAAAAGGCTTTTGGCGTTTATCTTGTCCGCGATAATGGTTTTAGGTGCTTTTACGCTTTGTGCTTGCGGTACAGAAGACGTGCCCGCGGTTGCCGAATACACTATAACGTTCGATTACGGCGACGGTGTGGGAACGATTTCCGACAAGAAAGTTAAAGATAACGAAGAGATAGGAGAGTTGCCGATACCTTCGATAGTGCCGCAAGGCAAAACTTTTGAAGGTTGGCAAACGGAAGAAGGTGCGCCTATAGCGGAAGATACCAAATATACTTTCGGTAAGGACATAACACTTATCGCCTGTTATGACGCGATAATCTATAATATTTCTTACGACGCTAAAGGCGGCACGCTGGACGCAGACGTTATAAGGTCTTACAGTATATCGGATTCAGATATTGCCCTTCCTGTTCCGAATAAACTCGGCTATACGTTTTTAGGCTGGAAAGAAAATGCCGAAGCAACGCCTATAAAGAGCATTACGGCAGGAACGATAGGAACCCTTGCTTTAGTGGCGGAGTGGCAAGCAAATTCTTATAAGATAAATTTCCATTACGGCGACGGCGCGGGTGATTTAACCGAAAAAACTGTTAAACAGGACGAAACCGTTGATGGGCTGCCCACGCCGTCCGTTTTGCCGGCGGGGCAAAAGTTCGTCGGTTGGGTGAAACAGGACAATACGCCTATTACGCAAGGAACGCCGTATACGTTTGCCGACGATATAGACGTTTACGCAGCGTATAGCAACGAAGATTATTATATCGGTTATGATGCAAACGGCGGCGCTTTACCGCAAAACACGATTATGTCGTATAATATATCGGAAACGGATATACCGCTTCCTACGCCTGAAAGAAAAGGGTATACCTTTTCGGGCTGGAAAACTGTTAACGATAGCATTATAACAGTCATTACTGCGGGGACGTGTGAAAATCTTGACCTTACCGCTACGTGGCAGCCCAACCGATATACCATAACTTTCGTTTACGGTTCAGGCGATGGTACGGAAAAAACCAGGGACGTTGATTATGACCAGGTTATAAGCAACTTGCCTGTTCCGAGTACTATACCTACGGGACAAGAATTTAAAGGCTGGCAAACAGAACAAGGAAACGCGTTTGAAGAAAACACGATATATAAGTTTGAAGAGAATATCTCGCTTATTGCCGTATACGATTTTGTGCATTATTCTATTGAATACGACGTTCAAGGCGGCACGCAGGGCGCAAACGCAATTTTTTATTATATATATTCCGAAAACGACACCGCTCTTCCCGTTCCTAGAAAAAGCGGGTATATTTTCTTGGGTTGGCGAGACGGAGAAGAAATTATAACGAAACTTGCGGCGTATACTACGGGAAATAAAAATCTTATAGCCGTGTGGACGCGTTTTATAGTTTACCTTGATAACTCTTCTTCGCAATCATTTACGAAATGGGCAGACGGTACGACGGGTATAAAAACTGTTGAAGTCAACGTCGGCGACACTATAACGTTTCCGAAAATCGTTTGGGATGATTATACTTATCAAGAAAGAAACAATAGCGATTATAGGGTTGTCGGTTGGTTTTATACAGATAAAAACGGTGAGACAAGAAAATTGACCGCGCAAACGGTATTCTCTTCCGACATGCTTAATATCGCAAGCGTATATTTAAACGTACACGTAAAAGTTGCGACGCAGTGGGCAGGACCGTATTAAAAAATTTTTCTCGGCGTAAAACCGTATATTACGGTTTTACGCCGTTTAGTTTGTTGCAGCATACATTAGGCGACAATAAAAATCATTGATTTCAAATAATTTTTATAAAATCTTTGATTTTATTGTTTTTTTATGTTAAAATACAATAGTAATTTATAAAATACAATATTCGTTATTCTTGGAGAAAAGGTATGTCATTATTCAGACGAAAGAAAGATTCGGGGTTGCATAAAGAACGTATTATAGTTTCGGAAGGAAGTTCTCGTTTCGGTTCGCACGGCTATACCCGTCTGCGCGATAATATTATTTATATCAATTCCGACGGAAACCGTAAAGTTATCCAGATAGAATCGGCTATGGCGAAAGAAGGCAAAAC
>CAMORY010000098.1 GCA_946624395.1 uncultured Clostridia bacterium
AGCCTATTTCGCCCTTGCCTAAAATAATAAGTTGCACGTCTTCGGATAAAAGCCGTTCGGCAACGTCCTTAATAAGGTCAAGCCCTTTGTGCGACACGAGCCGTGATATAACGGCGATAATCGGCACGTCCTTACGTTCGGGAAGATTAAGCATTTTCTGAAGTTCGGCTTTGCAGACTTCTTTACCCGCCAAATTTGCAGCGGAATAATTTTTGAATATGCATTTATCGGTTTTGGGATTATAATAATCCACGTCGATACCGTTTAAAATGCCGCGGAGTTTGCTTTCGTTGCGGCGAATAATGTTATCAAGCCCGTGCGCAAAGAAGGGATATTTTATTTCCTGCGCGTAGGTCGGGCTTACCGTCGATACGATATCGGTCATCTCTATTGCGCCTTTCATAAGGTTTACCAGCCCGTCGTATTCTATATAAGACGACAACGCTTCCGGAAAACCGAATAAATCGGCGTAAGTTTCCATACCGAACTTGCCCTGGTATTCTATATTATGAATAGTGAAAACGGTTTTGATTTTTCTGAAATTATCATCCCCGTAATACATACCTTTAAGATATATAACCGAAGCCGCCGTCTGCCAGTCGTTGCAGTTTAGAACGTCGGGATAAATGTTAAGCCGAGCGATAGCGTCAAGCGCCGCGCGCGAGAAAAAGGCAAACCTTTCGCCGTCGTCGTAGAACCCGTAAATATTGCCTTCTCTCTTGAAATAATACTCGTTATCTATGAAATAGAACTTGACTTTTTCGTGTTCGTACAAGAACACGCCCGCGTACTGTAAACGCCAACCGACGGACACCGAAAAGTTGGTTAAAAACTTGAATTTTTTGCGGTATTCGTCGGAAATATTGCCGTAAAGCGGCAAAATCACGCTTACGTCAAGGTTTTCTTTTTTGGCAAGTTCTTTTGGAAGCGAGCCTAAAACGTCCGCTAAGCCTCCCGTTGCGATAAACGGCGCCGCTTCAGAGCCTAAAAATATAATCTTTTTATACTCTTTGACCGTGATTTCTGGTAATTTTTCGGGTAATTTTGCGGTTGGTTGAACCTTCTTTTTCGTCGCCATCAGTTTTCTCCTTATATCATTATTCCCTTTCCGATATAGAACGGGTGATTTTCGCTGCCCGACAACACCTTTCTGCCCATTATGCTTACGTTCTTATCGGCAATTATACAGTTTATGGAACAGTTTTCGCCGAGCATAGAGTTTTGCATAACTATGCTGTTTTTAACTACCGTTCCCCTGCCTATCTTAACGTTTCTGAAAATTATGCTATTTTCAACTTCGCCTAAAATTTCGCACCCGTCGGCAATCAACGAATTTTTAACCACGGCACAATTACCGTACTTGGTCGGCGCGGAATCGCGAATTTTAGTAAACACGCTCCTGTCGCCGAATACTTCGTGTCTTATATCCTTATCAAGCATAAGCATACTGCTGTTATAATACGCTTGCAGAGAAGTTATACCCGCGTAAAACCCCTTATGTTCGTACCCGATAATCTTCATACTGTTGAGATTCGGCGCGATAACGTCCCTTGTAAAATGCGTTTTATTGTGGGATATGCTGTCCATAACTATATTCTGCAAAAGCGACAGTTTCATAACGAACACGTTTGCAAAAACGTTGGCTCTTTCCTTATGCTCTTCTTCTTTATACGAAACGCCTACCACCCTGCCGTCTCTGTCTATATCCAAAATAGTGGACCTTTCGGTGTTTGCAATTTTGGTGTAAACCAGCGATATGTCGGCACGGTTCAATATATGATTTTCTATAACGTCGTTAAAGTTAATTCTGCAAACGGTGTCGCAATCGGTCATAACGACAAAATCTTCGTCCGCGCGGAACAGAAAACTCGTTATGCCTTTAAGCGCTTCAAGCCGAGAGTTGTAAAGGGTACTGCTGTTAGCGTCGCCGTACGGCGGGAGAATTATAACACCGCCGTCTTTACGCGCCAAGTCCCAGTCCTTACCGCTGCCGACGTGGTCCATAAGCGATTGATAATTGCTTTTGGTGATTATTCCGACCGTGTCTATACCTGAATTTACCATATTAGATAACGGAAAATCTATCAGACGGTATCTTCCGCCGAACGGAATAGAGCCGAGCGTTCTTATCCTTGAAAGTTCGGGAACGCTGTTATCGTGTATATTTGAAAAAATAATTCCTACTGCGCGCATTTATATTTCCCCCTTACGCTTTATCGACGATTTGTCCGCCGAGCACTTCACTACCGTCTTTAAACTGTAAATTTCTTGCAAGAACGGTAATCCCCTTTCCGCTTTCCTTACTTTCACCGATTTTACAGTTTTTACCTATAATCGTGTTTTCGTCGATTATCGAATATTCCACGGTCGAATTTTCACCGATAACCGTTTCCGCCATTACGATACTGTTTTTAACAACCGCGCCTTTTTCGACTATTACGCCGCTTGCCAGAACGGATTTTTCGCCCGTTCCGTCAATTTCGCAGCCCGACATAATTATGCTGTTGACGGTCTTTGCGTCGTCCCC
>CAMORY010000099.1 GCA_946624395.1 uncultured Clostridia bacterium
GGAAAGGTCGTTGCAACACCCTCTAATATCGCTTGGTCGTAAATATTCGCTTTCATATTTATCCGCGCGAATTCGAGATTTAATTGCGTTTCAGGCGGCAGGTTTTCTACTGAAACGCCCATTTTTGCAAGTTTATTATCTATTATACGAATTTGCTTTTTTAATTCTTTGGCTTCCGACGTCTGCCTTAACAGTGCGGCAAAAAGTTCTTCGCCGTATTTGTCTATATATAAGGAAGAAACTTTGCCTAATTCTTTTTTGCGAAGATAAATGTATTTGTTTCCGTTTTTTTCTTTGATTTCAAGCGTGCCCTGATAGGGTATGAGTTTTAACCGCGACGTAAGTTCCGCTTTCGCAGTCAACAATGTCTGAACTTCGGAAATGTTATCGTTATTCATCTTTTTCTCCTTTTAGGGAACTTTATTGATTGTATTTTATAATAAAGTTCCCTATTTTGTCAATATTTTACGACGAAAAAGTGTAAAATAACCGCGGCGCGGACGAATTCGTCCGCGCCGCGCGCTTAAATTTTTAATTTTAAACTACTTTATTATTTGCACTCGTCGGCTTTGCCTGCGCAACCCAAAACGTCCACGAGTTTGTGGCGAACGAGTTCTTTGATGTTCGCTCTCGCGGGTTTTAAGTATTCGCGCGGGTCGAATTTGTCGGGATGTTCGTTGAAAAACTGACGGATAGTGCCGGTCATAGCAAGTCTTAAGTCGGAGTCGATATTGATTTTGCAGACCGCAAGGCGTGCCGCTTCACGAAGTTGTTCTTCGGGAACGCCGATAGCGTTCGGCATTTTGCCGCCGTTTTCGTTTACCATCTTAACGTAGTTCTGCGGAACGGAAGAAGAACCGTGCAAAACTATCGGGAAGTTCGGAAGTCTCTTGCTTACTTCTTTAAGTATATCGAAACGGAGCGCGGGGGGAACTAAAATGCCCTGTTCGTTTACCGTGCACTGTTCGGGCTTGAACTTATAACCGCCGTGCGAAGTACCGATAGCGATAGCGAGCGAATCGACGCCCGTGCCTTTAACGAACTTTTCCACGTCTTCGGGGCGGGTATATGAGCCTACCGCGTGGCTTACTTCGTCTTCGATACCGGCAAGCGTGCCGAGTTCGCCTTCGACCGAAACGCCGTATTTATGCGCGTATTCCACGACTTTTGCCGTTTCTTCGATATTTTCTTCTAGCGGATGAGAAGAGTAGTCAATCATAACCGAAGTGAAACCGCCGTCAATGCAGGATTTGCAGGTGTCAAAGTCAGGACCGTGGTCGAGATGCAAAACTACGGGGATATCGGGACATTCGATAACCGCCGCTTCTACGAGTTTAACGAGATACGTGTGGTTAGCGTACGCCCTTGCACCCTTGCTGACCTGAAGTATTACGGGCGCTTTTTCTTCTTTACACGCTTCGGTAATACCCTGTACGATTTCCATGTTGTTTACGTTGAACGCGCCGATAGCGTAGCCGTTCTTGTAAGCCTGTTCGAACATTTTCTTGGAATTAACCAATGCCATTTTTCGTTCCTCCGAAATATTTATATAAAAATTTTCTTTTATTATCGGGAAAATTCCCGAACCTTTAATATTATACAAAAAATTCGCGCGTATTGCAAATAAATTTGCGTTTATACTCAAAATACTTTGCAAAACTTGGGTTAAAGTTGTATCATTAAAGGGAAAATATTAAAAAACCGTAAAAAGGGGCTTTCTATGCAGGACGAAAGAATAACTAAACTCGCAAAAAACCTTATAAATCAGTCGTGTAAACTTAAAAAGGGCGAAAAAGTGCTTATAGAAGCCAAGGGCATAGACTATATGCTTATAAACGCACTCGTAAAGGAAGCGTATAGCGTAGGTGCATACCCGTTCGTGGAGATTTTCGATAACCGCGTTTCGCGCGAACTCTTGCTCGGCGAAACGGAAGAATACGCTAAACTCAAAGCAAAGTACGACGGCTACCGTATGGCGGAAATGGACGCGTATATAGGTATACGCGGCGGCGAAAACTGCAATGAAAACGCCGACGTTCCGAGTGAGAAATTACAGATTGACAGCGAATTTTATTCTCACCCCGTACACCACGAAATACGGGTTAAAAAGACCAAGTGGGTTATCCTTCGCTACCCCAACCAAGGTATGGCGCAACAGGCGGGTATGAGTACCGACGCTTTTGAAGATTTTTATTTTAACGTGTGTAATCTCGACTATTCCAAAATGGATAGGGCGATGGACGCGTTAAAGGCGCGGCTGGACAAGGCGGACAAAGTGCGTATTTTAGCGCCTAATACCGATATTTCCTTTTCGATAAAAGGGATAGGCAGCAAAAAGTGTTCGGGCGACCACAATATTCCAGACGGCGAAATTTACACCGCGCCCGTAAAAAACAGCGTGAACGGCGTAATTACCTACAACACGCCGTCCGTACAGAACGGGTTTAAGTACGAAAACGTTTCGCTGACCTTTAAAGACGGAAAAATCGTCAGCGCGACGGGCAACGCTCCCGACAAGATAAACGCCATTTTCGACACGGACGAAGGCGCAAGGTACGTGGGCGAATTTGCGTTCGGCGTAAACCCGTACGTGGTTAAGCCTATGGGCGATATACTGTTCGACGAAAAAATATCTGGTTCAATTCACTTTACCCCCGGGGCGTGCTACGACGATTGTTATAACGGCAACGTGTCCGCCGTGCATTGGGATTTGGTGCTTATTCAGACCGAAGAGTACGGCGGCGGGGAGATTTATATCGACGGGGAACTTATCCGCAAAAACGGAAGGTTCGTACCCGAAGATTTGCTCTGTTTAAATCCCGAAAATTTAAAATAACCGATAAATTTGTTTGACTTAATTTCATCAGAAATATATAATATTAAAGGAAATTATGTGAAAACATTAAAAGGAGAACATTACAATGTCCAAAATCACAAAAGTAGCAATCAACGGTTTCGGTCGTATCGGCCGTTTGGCTTTCAGACAGATGTTCGGCGCGGAAGGCTACGAAGTAGTCGCAATCAACGACTTAACCAGCCCCAAAATGCTCGCTCATCTTTTGAAATACGACACGATGCAAGGCAACTATGCGAGAAGTCATAACGTCGAATTTAAAGACGCTGTTCTTGCAGAAGACGGAAAGACCGTTTTAACCCCCGGTTCTATTATCGTAGACGGCAAGGAAATCACTATCTACGCTAAAGCGAACGCGGCGGAACTCCCCTGGGGCGAACTCGATATAGACGTTGTGCTTGAATGCACGGGTTTCTATACTTCCAAGGCAAAGGCGCAAGCGCACATCGACGCGGGCGCGAAGAACGTCGTTATTTCCGCACCTGCTGGCAACGACCTTCCCACCATCGTTTACAACGTAAACCACAAGACCTTAACGAAGGACGACCACATTATTTCGGCTGCTTCCTGCACGACCAACTGTCTTGCTCCTATGGCGAAAGCGCTTAACGACTACGCTCCCATCGTTTCGGGCATCATGACCACCGTTCACGCTTATACCGGCGACCAGATGATTCTCGACGGACCGCAGAGAAAGGGCGACCTCCGTCGTTCGAGAGCGGGCGCTATGAACCTCGTTCCGAACAGCACGGGTGCGGCAAAAGCAATCGGTCTCGTTATTCCCGAACTCAACGGCAAACTCATCGGCGCTGCTCAACGTGTTCCTACCGCTACCGGTTCTACGACCATCCTTATCGCAGTAGTTAAGGGCAAGGACGTTACGAAGGAAGGCATCAACGCGGCTATGAAGGCGCAGGCTACCGAATCCTTCGGTTACAACACCGACGAAATCGTTTCTTCCGACGTTATCGGTATGAAATACGGTTCGCTTTTCGACGCTACCCAGACTATGGTAAGCAAAATCGACGAC
>CAMORY010000100.1 GCA_946624395.1 uncultured Clostridia bacterium
ATCGACGGAAATCTCGTAAACAACGTCGCGCCGAAAGACAGGGATATAGCGATGGTTTTCCAGAACTACGCCTTATATCCGCACATGACCGTTTACGACAATATGGCGTTCGGCTTAAAACTCCGCAAAATGCCCAAGGCGCAGATTGACCAAAGGGTTAAGGAAGCGGCGAGAATTTTAGGTATCGAAATGTACCTTTCGAGAAAGCCGAAAGCGCTTTCCGGCGGTCAGAGACAGCGTGTTGCGTTAGGGCGTGCAATCGTCCGTGAACCGAAAGTTTTCCTTTTGGACGAACCGCTTTCAAACCTTGACGCGAAACTCCGTTCGCAGATGAGAACGGAAATCACCAAACTTCATAACAGACTTGCCACGACGTTTATTTACGTTACTCACGACCAGATAGAGGCTATGACGATGGGTACTCGTATCGTCGTTATGAAAGACGGGTTTATGCAGCAGGTAGATACGCCTATCAATCTTTACGACCACCCCATAAATCAGTTCGTCGCAGGCTTTATAGGCACTCCGCAGATGAACTTCTTTACGGGAAGATTAACGGGTACTAAAAACGCCGTTAATATCGAGTTCGGTTTAGATAAAATCCGCTTGCCAAAGGAAAAAGTGAACTTAATAGTAAATCTTGAGAAATATCTCAATACCGACAGGGAAATCGTGTTCGGTATAAGACCTGAAGATGTTCACGATAATCCCGAATGGATAGAAAGGCACGAAGGTGCGCCTTCTATTCAAGTTAAGGTTGACGTTATCGAAGCGCTCGGCTCTGAAACGTTATTGTACTGCAAAACGCGTTCGGAAGACAGCGATGAAGAAAAGAGTATAGCGGAAGACATAAGCAACCTTATCGCTAAAGTCGACAGCCGTTCTACTACCGTGGTTGATACCGTGGTTAAAGTCGGTCTGGATATGAGACATTGCCATTTGTTCGATAAAGAAACGGAAATCACTATTTTAGCGGTTGACGAAGCGAATAAAGCCGCGATAGAAGAATTACAGGCAAAGCGTGAAGAAGAAGAGGCTGCTAAAGCCGCAGCCGCCGCTGAAAAGCAGGCGATAGAGGACGCTAAAGCCGCCGCGGAACTTGAAAAGCGCAGACGTAAAATGGAGAAAAAAGCCGCTAAAAAGGAAGATGCGCCCGCTGAAGACGACAACAAAGCGGAATAATTCTATAGAACGATAAAATTGTTTTAATACTAAAACACCGACGCCGATTTAAATCGGCGTCGGTGTTTTTATGCGGATTTTTGCCACGTTTTACAATATTTTTGCGGTTAAAAAAATAAAAATCCGAAAAAAATATTTGGATTTCACACGATTTATGATACAATATATTAAATATGTGGGACGTTTTAATTGACGCCATTATAGACGGCGCAAAAATTTTTCCTTTTATTTTTCTAATCTACGTTCTTATGGAAATAATAGAACACGCTAAAGGAAAGGAAAACATAGAACGGATTTTAAGCGGACCTTTCGCCCCCGCCGTGGCGGGCGTTTTGGGCGCTGTGCCGGAGTGCGGTTTTAGCGTAATGTGTTCTAAACTGTACGACAAAGGGCTTATTAAAATAGGCACGCTTATCGCCGCTTTTATTTCTATTAGCGACGAAGGCGTTATTATTTTATTGACCGACGGAGCAAAGGTTTCGGACGTAATTTTGCTTATCGTTATAAAAATCGTGTACGCCGTTATAGCGGGCACGACTATAAACGCGCTTTTATCCAAGAAAGATAAGGTTCACGTCTGCCCCGAAACGGACGACTGTATAGAGTGCGGCGCGCATCATGAAAAGGGTCTCGATAAATACTTTCTGCACCCGTTAAAACACGCCGTTATTATTTTAGCCTACGTGGTTGTAATCAATTTTGCGCTCGGCGCGGCGATATATCTTATAGGCGAAGATAATATAACGGAGTTTATGAATAAAAGTTCGGGTGTTCAACCGCTTATAACGTCGTTTGTCGGGCTTATACCTAATTGCGGTTCGTCCATAATTCTCGCTAAAGCGTATACTACGGAAATTCTCGGCTTTTCAGGACTTATCGCGGGGCTTGCCGCTAACGCGGGCATAGGCGCGCTGATACTTTTAAGGAGTAAAAACACCTTTAAAAAAGCCTTTTTAATAATCGGGCTTATGTACCTTTTGGGTGCTATTTTAGGGTACGCCGTTATGGGAGTAGCGGCAATTATCGGTTAATTCCCGCTATAAAAACGCGGAAAACTATATTTTGATAAAACGTCAGGGGAGAAAATTTCATAATGGAAAACGATATAACCGTATTCGTCCGAAATATAAGGGAAAATACGGGCATAGTGTTCGACGCGTATTCTGATTTCGGCGAATTTATCGCGGGCGAAGATAAAGGAAACGTCAAGTCGGATTTTGAAGGGGTGTATGCGGATTCAGCAAACTCCCGCACGCTTTTCAAATTCAGATATAAAAATAAAAACTATATCGGAAGTATCGCGGGTATAAATTCGGCGTCAAAAAACTACGCGTATTTAATTTGCGAACTCGCCGAACAGTCCTTTGCTAAAACAAATCTTACCAAGGAAGAGTTTTTTAGGTCTGCGCTATTCGGCGAAGCAAGTTATTACACCATAAAAAAATACGCGAAAAAGTACTGCAGGGGCTCTTCGGTGTGCGTAATGCTTTTGGTTATGGACAGCGGCAGAGAAGAAGAAACGCTTGCCGTGGTCAGCGGGTATTCGGCAAATTCCGCGGACTTTGCTTGCGCTTTGGAAGACGGGCAGTGCGTTTTCGTCAAATTCTTTGACGAAAACGACGGCGAATACCGTTCGGTAGCCGAGTATGCGGAGTTCCTTGCACAGTCGGTTTACGAAGAAACGGGTATGAAAATAGGCGTTTTTATCGGCGGAACGGTTAAAAACGTCGCCGACCTTTCGCTGTCTTTCGGGCAGGCGATAGCCGCGCACCGTATGAGTGCCGCGGTCAACTACAGGGGCGGCGTTCACTCTTTTAAAGAGTTCATTATGGTAAAGATGCTGGAAGATTTGCCAAAGTACAAAATTTCGGAATACCTTGAAATGCTGTTGGATTCTTCAGCGCGGGATATATTCGACGATAAGGAAATGATAAACACCGCCGAAGAGTTTTTTGAGAACGGTCTTAACGTCAGCGAAACGGCGAGAAAACTGTATCTTCACCGCAACACCTTAAACTACAGGCTGGATAAAATAGAAAAAGCCACGGGGCTTAACATAAGAAAGATAGCGGACGCTATAACGTTCAGGATGATAACCGTAATATTAAAGTTGGTAAGGTAAAATGATGGAAGAAAAAGAAAATCTTTCCGCTACGGAGAATACACGTCGCAAAATCAATCGCAACGCGCTTTTATCGATTCTTTGTGCCACCGTTTTAATAATAACGTTCTTTTTAGGGTATTTCGTTCGCGGGTACAGCGAACCTGCTTACGCGCAGAAAATCAACGAAATTATAAAACTTATAAACAGTATGTCGGTGTATTCTTCGGATAAGGACGCCGACACCCTTGCCAAATATCTTTTAAAAGAACTGTTAAAGGACGATAAGTACGCTTATTATTACACCGCCGAAGAGTATAAAAGGATGATTGCGGAAGACGGCGGCAATTATTCGGGGCTTGGCGTAG
This sequence comes from uncultured Clostridia bacterium, assembly GCA_946624395.1. GTDB lineage: Bacteria > Bacillota > Clostridia > Christensenellales > Borkfalkiaceae > UBA1259. The sequence continues at coordinate 3,652 of CAMORY010000100.1, forward strand.
GGTTTTCGTCAGACG
>CAMORY010000101.1 GCA_946624395.1 uncultured Clostridia bacterium
AAGGACGACTTTAAGGCGGACGGCAGCGAGTTTGAAGAAATTTTGATTTCTACCGTTAAAGCGGCTTGCGAAAAGTTTAACGAAATGAGAAAGACGGAAGGCGCAAAACTCGTTGCGGATATGCTTGCGCGTATGGATACGATAAGCGCCCTTACCGAAAAGGTTGCCTTGCGCGCGCCGCTCGTTGCCGCCGAGTATAAAGAAAGGCTTAAAAACAGGATACAAGAAGCGCTTAAAGACGTTAAGTACGACGAAGCGCGGCTTTTAAACGAAGTTGCCTTTTACACCGACAAAGTTAATATAGACGAAGAACTTACGCGCCTTAAATCGCATATTTCACAGTTCAAAAGTATAGTAAACACCGTCGGTGCGGGCAAGAAACTCGACTTTTTGATGCAGGAATTCAACAGGGAAACGAATACGATATGTTCTAAATCCAACGACCTTGAGATTACGGGGTACGGGCTTTCCCTTAAAAACGAGATAGAAAAGGTCAGAGAACAAGTGCAAAACCTTGAATAAAGGCTTAAAATAAAAATTTTCTTAACATAAAGGAGTGAAGATATGATACATAAACCGCCTATAGACGATTTGGCAGCAACGATAGGTTCTAAATACGCGTTGTGCGTAGTTGCGTCAAAGAGAGCCAGACAGATAATGGAACAGGCGCAAAATCAGGGACTGACGGAACTTCCTAACAACGAAAAACCGCTGTCCATTGCCGCGCAGGAAATCTACGACGGCAAACTTATCGCAACCGGCGACTGATAGCCTTTATCAGTACCGATTTGGCTTTGTAATGCGTTCACGGTGCTGGACGCATTTGTTTTAGAAAAGTGTTTGCCGAAGTTATCGTAGACATTTCGCACAGTGAAGCGGATAAAATATTCGAGTATTCCGTAAGCGATTGCGGCATAGTTGCCGGCAGTCGCGTTTTGGTGCCTTTCGGGAATAAAACCGTAGAAGGAATAGTCATCAGGGTAAAGTCGGAGTGCGAATTCGATAAGAGTAAGATAAAGCCCGTTATTTCGCTGTTGGAAGACGTGCCCGCTTTCACCGCGGAAACGCTTGCGCTGTCCGAATACGTGGTAAAAACCTGCTACGTGTCGCGCGCTCTTGCATTCATGCTGTTTTTTTCCGCGGAAATGCGTAAAGGCAGGGTGCGGGAACAGTTCGTAAAGTACGCTGCTCTTGCGGACGGCGTTGACGCCGACGAACTTTCGGGCAGTTTACGAAAGAGTGCGAAAAAACAGAAAGAGTTAATCGCGTTTTTGCTTGAGAACGGTAAAACGCCCGTTGCAGAGCTAAACGCGGAGTTCGGTAGCGCGGTTAAAGCGCTTGCGGAAAAGAACGCGCTTGTAATCACCGCGGAAAAGCGTTTCCGCTCGCCCTACAGGGATTTGGGCGGCAGCGGCGGCAAGGTAAATCTTACCGAAAAACAGCGGCAGGCTGTAAACGGCATAGTTTCTTCCGAAAAACTTACCACGCTTTTATTCGGGATAACGGGCAGCGGCAAAACCGAAGTGTATCTCGAACTTATAGACAGGACTTTAAAGCAGGGCAAAACGGCTATAATGCTCGTTCCCGAAATATCGCTTACGCCGCAGATGCTTAAAAAACTGCGCGCAAGGTTCGGGGAAAACGCGGCGATTTTGCATAGCGGACTTTCCGCGGGGGAAAGGTACGACGAGTGGTGGCGGCTTCGCACGGGCGAAGCGCGTATCGCCATAGGCGCGAGAAGCGCGATATTCGCCCCTGTGGAAAATCTGGGGCTTATTATCGTAGACGAAGAGCACGACGGGAGTTATACCAGCGAATCCGCGCCGCGGTACGCGACGATAGACGTGGCTAAATTCCGTTCGGGATATAACGGCGCTAAACTCGTGTTAGGTAGCGCCACGCCGTCGGTGGAAAGTTATCTCGCGGCGAAAGGCGGCGAATATAACCTTTTCGAGTTGCCAGACAGAATAAACAAAAAACCCCTTCCCGAAATAGAAATCGCGGATATGCGGAAAGAAGTGCGGCACGGCAACAACTCGCCCTTTTCTTCCATACTTAAAGCGGAACTTTCCGACTGCCTTAAAAAGGGCAATCAGGCGATTATATTTTTAAATCAGCGCGGATACTCCAAAACGGTCGTTTGTACCGAGTGCGGGCACGTGCAAAAATGTTCTGCGTGCGACGTGTCGCTGACCTACCATAGAGAAGACGATTCGCTACTTTGCCACTATTGCGGCGCAAAATATAAAATGGTAAAGGCGTGTACGGAGTGCGGCAGTCCATATCTAAAGTACGGCGGATTCGGTACGGAAAAAATCGTAGCCGATTTGAGAGAGTTGTTCCCGTCGGCGAAAATTCTGCGTATGGACAGGGACACCACGCAGACCAAAGAAGGGCATTTTAAGATTTTAAATCAGTTCGCTTCGCGCGAAGCGGATATTTTAGTCGGCACGCAGATGATAGCGAAAGGGCACGATTTTCCGTTCGTTACCCTTGTGGGGATTTTAGACGCGGATATGAGCCTGCATTTTTCCGATTTCAGGAGTGCGGAACGCACTTTTCAACTTATAACGCAGGTCGCGGGCAGAAGCGGCAGGGCGGACGAAGCGGGAAAGGTAGTGCTACAGACTTACCAGCCTGAAAATCACGTTTTACGGCAGGCGATAAACTACGATTACAAAGGGTTTTTCGAGCGGGAAATTTCGATAAGGAAAGCGACTGCTTTTCCGCCGTACACTAAAATAATACGGGTACTCGTGCAGAGCGAAAACGAAGAATCGGCGGTTATCGCGGTTAAGAAAATATACGAAAATATTGATACGGTAAGGCGTGAAAGACCTTCGGTTTTCCGCTTTTTCGGGTGTATGAAAGCGCCGCTTAAAAAATTACAGGGCAAATACCGTTATCAGGTGTTAATGCGTATAGATAACGGAAACGACGATATTTTGGACAGAATTTATACGCTTACCAACGCGGAAAACCGCGGCAAAATAAACGCGTATATGGAAATAAATCCTAACAATCTTACGTAAATAAAGGTGGAATATGGCGATAAGGAACATAATACAGATAGGCGACCCGACTTTAAGAAAAAAGAGTTTTGAAGTGGTTGATTTCGGCGCTAAAACGGCGGAACTTCTTGACGATATGAAAGAAACGCTTAAAAAAGCCGACGGCGTAGGGCTTGCCGCGCCGCAGGTGGGGGTATTAAGGCGTATATTTATAGTCAGCGTGGAAGATAAGTATTACGAGTGCATAAATCCCGTGATAGTATCGCAAAGCGGAAAACAGATAGGCGACGAAGGCTGTTTGTCCGTTCGCGGCAAGTTCGGCACGGTGGAACGCCCGAAGAAAATAACCGTCGTGGCGTACGACCGCCACGGCAAGAAGTTCACGGTAAAGGCACAGGACTTTTTAGCCCGCGCGTTCTGCCACGAATACGACCATTTGGACGGGGTTTTATACGTCGATAAGGCTCAAACCGTAGAGGAAGAAAGAAAGTGAGAGTAGTGTTTCTCGGTACGCCCGATTTTGCCGTTCCGCCGCTTAAAGCGGTTAACGGAATTGACGGCGTTGAAATCGTAGGCGTCGTCTGTAATAGAGATAAACCCACGGGCAGAAAACAGATTTTGACCCCGCCGCCCGTAAAAGTTGCGGCGCAGGAACTGTGCCTACCCGTGTTTCAGTACGATAAAATACGTGCCGAAGGGGTAGAAGACTTAAAACGCCTTGCGCCAGACCTTATGATAACCTGCGCTTTCGGACAGATTTTGTCGCAGGAAATTCTGGACATACCGAAAAAAGGCGTTATAAATATACACGCTTCGCTATTGCCGAAATACCGCGGCGCTTCGCCTATCCATTACGCTATTTTAAACGGCGAAAAACAAACGGGCATCACTATAATGAAAACGGATATCGGCATAGACACGGGCGATATACTGTTGCAAAAATCAATCGATATAGGCGAAAAGGAAACGTGCGGCGAACTTTTTGAAAGACTTTCCGTACTCGGTGCGGAGTGCGTTAAACAAGCGATAGCGCTTATTGAAAGCGGCACGGCGGTGTTTATAAAACAGGACGACGATAAGGCGACTTTTACTAAAATAATAAAAAAGGAACACGCGCTTATCGACTGGGCGGATAGTGCGGATAATATCGTAAACAAAGTACGGGCGTTCAATCCCGCACCTGTCGCATTTACCTTTATAAACGGCGAGCCTTTTAAAGTTTACGCCGCTGAAAAAACGGACGTAAAAGGCGAAGTGGGGAAAGTTTTGGTTTCGGATAAAGAACTTATAGTCGGCACGGGGGATTTCGGCGTAAAACTCGTTAAAGTTTGCAAGGCGGGCGGAAAGCCTATGGCGGCGCAGGACTTTTTGCGCGGCAATAAACTTCCCGCGGGAACGGTGCTGGGGCAATAATGGTAAACTATTTTTACGATTGCTACGTTATACTTAATAAGGTTTACAGCGAAAAAAAGTTCGTAAAACAGGCGATAAACGACAGTTTTATCGAAGAAGCGAACAGAGCAATCACCGTAAAAATCTGCTACGGCGTTTTGGATAAGGATACGGAACTTTCTTATTACATAAAAAGCCTTACTCAAAAATCGCCTAAACTTGCCGTGCGTACCATACTTAAAATTTCTATGTATATGATAAAATATCTCGGCAAAAAGCAGTATTTTGTCGCAGATAACGCCGTGGAACTGACAAAAAAACTCGGTAAAAGCGGCGCAAGCGGGTTCGTGAACGCGTTTTTAAGAAAATTCTCCGCGGCGGATATAAAATTGCCGCAAGACGAAACGGAGCGGCTGTCTGTAAAATATTCTTATCCCGAATTCGCCGTTAAAGAACTTATCAAAGATTACGGAAAAGCCCGCGCGGAAAAGATTTTAGCCGCGCCGTACCCCGACAACACGCTTTGTTTTTATGAAACCGACGGGGCGGAATATTTATCGGAAAATCAAGCGAATTTTTCGGAAACACCCTTTAATAATGTTTTTACGGTAAAAAATTTCAGCCGCAATACTGATTACGATAACGGGGTTTATACCTATCAGTCTTTGGGTTCGGTGGCGATATGCGAAGGGGTAGAACCATGCGAAAAACTGCTTGACTGTTGCGCCGCCCCGGGCGGTAAAAGCGTAAGGCTTTCCTATAAAGTCAAGGAAATAACGGCGTGGGATATTCACCCGCACAGGGTAGAACTTATTAACGAATACGCCCGCCGTATGAAACGTGAAAACGTAAAAGCCGAGGTGCGGGACGCTAAACTTTACGATAAATCTTTGGAACGCGCCTTTGACGCGGTACTGTGCGACGCGCCGTGCAGCGGTTTCGGCGTTGCGGGGGATAATCCTGACATAAAAATAAACAGAACGGCGGAAAATCTTGCCGAACTTATAAAAGAGCAAACCGCGATTTTAAACACCGTTTGCGAGTACGTA
>CAMORY010000102.1 GCA_946624395.1 uncultured Clostridia bacterium
AAAGCGGCTAACGGTCAGGCTGTTTTAGCAGGCAGTATAATCGTTCGTCAGCGCGGCACGAAAATTCACGCGGGCAACAACGTGGGATTAGGTAGCGACGATACGCTTTTCGCTTTAATCGACGGCGTGGTCAAGTTTGAAAGACTTGGGCGTGATGGCAAACAGGTAAGCGTTTACGTAAAAGAAAACTAACTCATAAAAGCGGAATAAAACGGCGTTTTATTCCGCTTTTTTTTCACATTTCACTATGGAAAAAATTGTTTTTAACAGCGAATATTTTAACGCGCGCGACACGCTTTTATGCGGGCAACTGTTCCGCTATTTTCCCGTGTCGGAAAAGGCGCACGCGTACTTTGTAAATAGCGCGGATAAACGCTGTTTAGTCTATAACGACGCTGATAACGCGGTTATAGAGTGCGAAGAAAAAGACGTCGCGTACTTTACGAACTATTTCGATTTATCCCGCGATTACGGCGCGATAGTTTCCGCCGCGGCGAAAGAAAGCGGCGCTATAGCGACGGCGGCGGGGCTTGGTAAAGGCATAAGGATTTTAAATCAGAACAAAGCGGAAGCGTTATTTTCCTTTATCGTGTCTCAAAATAATAATATTCCGCGTATAAAAGGTATAATAGAGCGGCTATGCGCGGGCGCGGGGCGTAAACGCGAATTTTTAGGCGAAGAGTATTATACTTTTCCGACGGCTAACGAGTTGGCGGCAAAGCCCTTGGAGTTTTTTAAGGATATAGGTTTAGGCTACAGGGCGGAATATATAAAACGCCTTGCCGACGGGTTTAACGCGACGTTTAACGAAGCGGAATTTTCCGCACTTAAAACCGCGGACTTAAAAAAGCGGCTTAACGCCATTTACGGTGTAGGACCGAAGGTTGCGGACTGCGTGTCGCTGTTCGGTTTTCACCGCTTAGACAGTTTTCCCGTCGACACGTGGATAGAAAAGGTATACAGGGAAAATTTCGGCGGCACGCTTACGGACAGAAACAAAATCGCCGATTATTTCGTGGGCAGGTTCGGGGAAAATTCGGGCTATTTTCAACAATATTTATTTTACTATAAACGAAGTTTGGAAAAAGAAAGCAAATAATGTGCGGATACCGCGCGAAAACGATTGTCAAAAACGCGCGGATTGTGTTATACTTTATTTCGGTTTAAATAATGAATTATTTAACTTGTTAAAAAAACGGAGGGTGCTTTATGCAATATTCAAACGAAGTGGAAAATATGGCTTGTATCAAACAAGGTCCTAATCACGGACCTGCGCCTATTCCCGAAGAAGGCAAATGGATTCAGTCTAAAGAAATCAAAGACGTATCCGGCTATTCGCACGGAATCGGCTGGTGCGCGCCGCAACAGGGGGCGTGCAAACTGTCCTTGAACGTTAAAAACGGTATCATACAGGAAGCGCTTGTCGAAACGATAGGGTGCTCCGGTATGACGCACTCGGCGGCTATGGCGGCGGAAATTCTGCCCGGCAAAACTATTTTGGAAGCGTTAAACACAGACTTAGTGTGCGACGCAATCAATACCGCAATGCGCGAACTGTTTTTACAAATCGTTTACGGCAGAACGCAGTCGGCTTTTTCGGACGACGGCTTAACCATCGGCGCAGGGCTTGAAGATTTAGGCAAGGGCTTGCGTTCGCAGGTAGGTACTATGTACGGCACGCTTAAAAAAGGTCCGAGATACCTTGAAATGGCTGAAGGCTACGTAACCCGCCTTGCACTCGATGAAGACGACCAGATTATCGGCTACGAATTCGTTTCGCTCGGCAAAATGACCGACTTTATCAAGAAGGGATTAGAACCTAACGAAGCGTACAAAAAGGCTATGGGACATTACGGCAGGTTCGAAAACGCCGCTAAATACGTCGACCCGCGCAAGGAGTAAGGAGGTTTAATATGTCATTATTCGAAGGTTATGAGAGAAGAATAGATAAAATCAACGGCGTACTTGCCGAGTACGGCATTAAATCGGTAGAAGAGTGCAAAGAAATCTGTCTCGCTAAGGGTATCGACTGCGACGATATAGTTCGCAGCACCCAGCCCATATGCTTTGAAAACGCGGTTTGGGCGTACACCGTAGGCGCGGCGATTGCCATAAAGAAGAACGCTAAAAAGGCGGCGGACGCGGCTACCGCTATCGGTATCGGTTTGCAGAGTTTCTGTATCCCCGGTTCCGTTGCGGAAAACAGAAAGGTGGGCTTAGGGCACGGCAACCTTGCTTCTATGCTTTTATCCGACGAAACGGAGTGTTTCTGCTTTTTAGCGGGGCACGAATCGTTCGCGGCGGCGGAAGGCGCAATCAAAATCGCGCTTAACGCAAACACCGTAAGAACCAAACCTTTAAGGGTTATATTAAACGGGCTTGGCAAAGACGCGGCTATGATAATTTCGCGTATCAACGGCTTTACTTTCGTAGAAACGGAATTCGACCCCTATACCGAAACGGTAAAGGTGGTTTACGAAAAACCCTATTCGGACGGACCGCGCGCTAAAGTTAAATGCTACGGTGCGGATAACGTTCCCGAAGGCGTTGCCATTATGAAACTTGAAAACGTAGGCGTTTCAATAACCGGCAACTCCACCAACCCCACGAGATTCCAGCACCCCGTTGCCGGCACTTACAAAAAATGGTGCGTGGAAAACGGCGTTAAATATTTCTCGGTTGCGTCTGGCGGCGGCACGGGCAGAACCTTGCACCCCGACAACATGGCGGCAGGGCCTTCGGCTTACGGTATGACGGGCACTATGGGCAGAAAGCAAAGGGACGCGCGGGGTGGCGGGGTGTGACGCCCCGGGGGGGGGGGCGG
>CAMORY010000103.1 GCA_946624395.1 uncultured Clostridia bacterium
GTTTCCACGCAAGGGACTTACACGGGCGAAAATCAGTTCACCGTGGACTGCTGCACTTCGATAATCTTGAAAATCGTTATGGAAGTGGAACTTTTAGTACCGTCTTACGGCTACGCGCAGATACCGCCCTGTCAGGAATACACGCAGGAAGTCTGCGCAGGGTTCTTCGAACTGCCGATGTACCCGCAGTAAAAAATTATTGCAGATACGAAAACGGAGCAAAACCGCTCCGTTTTTTATTTTAAATGGCGTATTTGCAATCATTTATTTGCCATAAACCGATAAAAAGAGTATAATAATAACTAATGAAAATTTACGCAATAAGCGACCTGCACATTTCCACGAATACCGATAAGCCCATGGACGTGTTTGGTGGGAACTGGGTGGGTTATCTCGATAAAATCAAAGCCGACTGGCAAAAAAAAGTTTCCGCGGAAGATATTGTTCTTATCGCGGGCGATATCAGTTGGGCTATGAATATAGAAGACGCGAAAGAAGACCTTGACTTTTTTAAGGATTTAAACGGCAAAAAGGTCTTTATAAAGGGCAACCACGATTTTTGGTGGAGCGGGATAGGCAAAGTGCGCGATATTATGCCCGAAAACTGTTTCGCTTTGCAAAACGACAGCATAAGGTTTGACGGTGTGGTGATTTGCGGTTCGCGCGGGTGGGCAGTCCCCGGAAGTCCCGATTTCGACGAAAAGGACAGGAAAATTTATTCCCGCGAAACGGAGCGGTTTAAATTATCGCTTAAATCGGCGGAAAAACTGATACAAAGCGGCGATAAACTTATCGCCATGATACATTATCCGCCCTTTAACGTAAAGAGAGAGAGTTCGGCGTTTACCGATATTTTCGAAGAATTTAACGTCCACTCGGTAATTTACGGGCACTTGCACGGTAAAAACGTACGCGCGGACAAGTTAGTGATTAAAAACGGCGTAAAGTATTATCTCTCGTCGTGCGATATGGTAGACAACAAACTTACGGAGATTGAGTTATGAGCGAAGATACGGCTGTAAAGACAAGCAAGGTAAAAAATTATTTTAAAACCCTGCCGAAGCGCTATTTTATAACGGCGTTTTCGGGTATGGCGCAAGGGCTTTTCACAACCCTTATCGCGGGTACGATACTCGCTACTTTTGCCGAATATATTCTCGGTAAAATCATAGGCGCCGATAATTTTATAGTGGCAACGCTTTTAGTAATAGCAAATATTGCCAAATCTCTTATGGGCGCTGGTATAGGCGTAGGAATAGCCCACGCGCTTAAAAAGAGCAAACTTCTGATTTTCGCGGCGGCTGTCGCGGGAACTGTAGGCGCGTTTGCGGACAAATTGCTTTTCGGGTCGTTTATGGCGCCTATGGTTCCCAAAGTAAACGCGCCGTTTACTACGTTGGCTTTAGGCGTTCCCGGTAATCCTATCGGTGCATACGTCGTTGCAATGCTTTGCGTTGAAATAGCGGAACTTTACGCGGGCAAGACCAAACTTGATATTATTTTTATACCGCTTGGGGTGTTGTTATTGTCGTTCGTCGGTATTTTTATTGCCGCACCGTTTATATGGCTTATCGACCAGTTAGGTTTGCTTATAGCCGACGCGACTAAAATTATGCCCTTCTTTATGGGTATAATAGTTGCCGTGATAATGGGTGTATTGCTTACAATGCCTACGTCTTCGGCGGCTATATGGATATCTATTGCAAAAGGGGTTATAGAAGGCGGCGGTAGCAATGCGGAATATATGTATATAGCAGGTGGCGCGGCGGTAGTCGGATGTTCTTGCCATATGGTAGGTTTTGCCGTTGCAAGTTTTAAAGAAAATAAGTGGGGCGGACTTATCGCGCAGGGGCTCGGCACGTCTATGTTGCAGATACCTAATATTATGAAAAAGCCCGTTATAATGTTGCCTATGATAATTTCGAGCGCAATTTTAGGGCCGCTTTCGACTTGTGTGTTTATTCTGCGTTGCGGCTATAACGGCGGCGGTATGGGTACGAGCGGTTTTGTCGGGATAATCGATTTATTGACTAACACTTCGGGCGTGCTTGGGATAATAGGAATATTCGTACTCAATATTATTCTTCCCGTATTACTTAATCTTGCGCTTTCCGAACTGTTCAGAAAGAAAGGCTGGATAAAGTTCGGGGATATGAAATTACCTGAATAAAAACAATAACGATTAAAACGGCGAAAAACGCCGTTTTTTCATTTTAAAGGTAATTTCGGCATAGCATTATAAAGGGGTGTGTTATGCAAAATCAGTTAAATCAGGTAAATTCCGACAGAATAGAAATTATCGGCAGAAAGCGTTTGGCGATGAGCGGGGTAGAAGCGGTTGACGGCTTTTCCGAACAGCAACTTCGACTTACCGTTTCGGGCGTAAAGGTTAAAATCACGGGCGAAAAAATAAAAATAACCGCGTTCAATAAAGCGACGGGTACTTTAATGGCGGACGGCGTTTTTAACGAAATAAAATACAACGCGGCAAAAACCCCGCTTATCAAACGGGTGTTTAAGTAAATGTTCGTCGCTAAAAACCAGATATTCGTATTTTTTGCCTGCCTTGCGATAGGCGGGGCGGGCGGCGTGTTTTTTACCCTTTCGGCGTTTATAAAATCGTTTTTCAAAAACAGGACGTTAAACGTAATTCCCGATATCGTCGCCTTTATCGCGTTTTCCGCTATGTACGTTCTTATTGCGTATAATCTCTCTTTTCCGTCTTTCCGCGCGTATATGGCGGTTGGGGCTACTCTCGGACTTGCCGCTTATATGAAAAGTTTTCATATAATACTTGCAATATTTATTAAAAAATTATATAATATAACGGTAAAGAAAATTATAACACGCAAAAGAAAATCGAAAGCGAGCGTAAAGGAAAATGTCGGAAATATCAAAAGACGAAAACGTTTTAAAATCCGCGGGCGCGGAACGCGCGGAGAGCCGCACGGACGAACTGTTTAAAAAAAGGGTAATCGCCTTTACGGTTGGTGCGGTTGTTTTGCTTGCCGTGCTTTTGATTTTAATGTGTTATCAACTCATAAAAATAGGCGTTGAAAACAGCAGAAAGACGGAATATATCACCGCCATAGCGGAACTTGAAGCGATTAAGAACGATAACAGCAAAACCATTGAGATAATGCAGAAAAAATGGTGGATAGTTCAGCGCGCGCGGGATTTGGGGTACGAGTATCCGGACGATATCGGAGACTGACGACGTTATCTTGGAATTGAATTAAAATAAATGAAATACGGCGTAATAGACGTGGGCTCTAACTCCGTGCGGCTTATGATTAGCGAAAACGGTAAAAGCCTTAAAAAATTCATAGCGACGACGCGGCTTGCCGAAGGTAAAAAAGACGGTTTTCTTTGTGAAAAATCGTCTTTACGTACTTTAAAAGCGATTAAAGAATACGTGGACGAGGCAAAACGCCAAGGTGCGGATAAAATTTTCGCCTTTGCGACCGCCGCGGTAAGAAATTCAGTAAACGGTTTAGAGTTCGCCGTAAAGGCAAAGGAGATAAGTGGCGTTTACCTTGACGTCGTTTCGGGCGAAACGGAAGCGGTTTTGGGGCTGTACGGAGCACTTAACGGTAAAGACGGGGTAGTTTTGGATATCGGTGGCGGCAGTGCCGAAATAGGCGTGGTAAAAGACGGTAGGTGCGTTTATTCCAAAAGTCTGCCTATCGGCGCGGTCGTTTTAACGCAACGGTTCGGACA
>CAMORY010000104.1 GCA_946624395.1 uncultured Clostridia bacterium
GTTAAGTTAAATCTTAAACCCGACGAAGTGGTGAATTACTTAAATAAAAAGTGCGGTATGCTGGGGATAAGCGGATTTTCCAGCGATATGCGCGACTGCACCGAAGCAATGGAAAAGGGCGACGAGAGAGCAAAACTCGCTATCGAAATGGTGGCGTACAGGGTTAAAAAGTACGTCGGTAGTTATATAGCGGTATTAGGCGGTGTGGACGCTATCGTGTTCACGGGCGGTATCGGCGAACACTCTTACCGCGTCCGCCAAATGGTTATGGAGAATATGGAGTTCTGCGGCGCGAAATTCGACTTTAAGAAGAACGAAGAATATTCTTCGGGTATCGGTTATTTGAACGCTGACGACAGCAAGGTCAAGATAATCGTACTTCCGACCAACGAAGAACTTTCCATTGCGCGCGAAACCAAGATTTTAACCGCAAAATAAGCCTGAATTAAAGAAAAGTTTAATTAAAATCGTTGACAATAAGGCGTAAATAGTTTATACTTGATAGGCTGATATTTAAGCAAAAAGGCTATTTTCGGGTAAAAGCGCGGTATGATTTTAGACTTAAACGCTATAAAGCGTAGCGGTAAAACTCAAGCGGATTTTTTCTTCGAGTACGATACCGATATTACGGTGGATATCCCGAAAGTCAAAATGCTTTCGCCCGTTAAAGTTCAAGGCAGGGTATTTCTTGCGACAGACGGCACGGCGGAAGTGGAAGGCGAAACGGTTTTTACGCTTAAAGGCGCGTGTACGAGATGTCTTAAAGATACCGAAAAGACTTTTACGGCGGAATTTTGCGAAAGTTGCGGAGTTCCCGACGGATACCCGATAGTAAACGGCAAAATCGACCTTAAAAAGATTGTCGACGACGCTATAATAATCAATATACCCGTGGTGTTTTTGTGCAGGGAAGACTGTAAAGGTCTTTGCCACGTATGCGGCGCTAACTTAAACGACGGCGGGTGTAAATGCAATAACAAATAGGATGGTATAGAGAAATGGCAGTACAGAAAAGTAAAACTTCTAAACAGAGAACCAACACGAGATATGCGCAGTGGAAAATTTCCGCGCCTAATCTTTCGGAATGTCCGCAATGCCACGAATTAAAGGCTTCCCACAAGGTTTGCCCTAAATGCGGATATTACGACGGCAAGCAGGTAATCGACGTTTCCGCGAAAGAAAAGAAAGACTAATTTAAAACGACGGATTTTAATTTAAAAATCAAAAGCCGTTCCCGAATTTTGCCGCAAAGCAAAATTCGGGAACGGCTTTTTGTTGTTTGTTAAAATACTTGAAAAACTTTTTGTTTTATGTTATAGTATATACGCCAAACGAACTGAATATTGTCGCAAATAGGCGTAGTTTCTTTTTAAAAGGATAAGTATACTCCTATTTTTGGCATACTCACCGAATAAAATCCATTTGGTAAAAATGCGACTCCGTTCGGTGGTATGGCTATGCTTATACTTGCGATAAAGTTCGTTTGGCGACAACTTGGAGTTTCGCATTTTTCGGTGCGCTGACTTCGGTTGGCGCATTTTTTATTTTATAGGAGAGAATATGATAAGACAATATGCAAATAAAAAAATTTATAAAAATCTGTTGGTAGCAGAGATTCTATCTATTATTGCATTAATTGTTTCAATAATTATTTTTATAATTGATTTAATTAAATATTTTATAACAGTCGAATTTAATCACGATATATTATTTTATATGAACTTGGTATTTGTGCCGGCTTTGACAACTTGTTTTAATAATAACAATTGTGAAACAAGCACACCCACCAAAGGAACAAAAGATAATAATTTTATTGACAAACCGATTTATCCAGCGGAAAAACGCTTTAAAAACGACTATTTCCATACCATTTTAAGAATACTATGCTCTTTTATTCCTGTATTTTATTTGATATCCGAATTTATATTAGCATTATTGTTTGGTTTTAGCGACCATATGCAATCGGATATTTTAATAGCAGCACAAAATTTAGGTGCAATGTCCGTTTCACATAGTTTCCTTTATATAGCAAACATCTTTTTGATAATTAACTGTTTTTTAATAAAACGCGAGTGGAAAGACAACCCGCCTGCATTTAAAACGGCAAAAAAGCAAGTAGATACTAAAAGAAAAGAACAAAAAACACTAACACAGAAAAAGAAAGTTTATACGCGACTTATTGAAAAAAGCGGCATCAAATTTTTTGTTAAATATTATGAACAAATTAAGAAATTGCCTTTACGAGACATAGAAATCGTGGAGAATTATAGTTTAGAAGAAAAACAAGAACGGTTATATGCCGCTAAAAAAATCATAGATTTAAATTTAACAGAATTTGCCTTAAATGAAATTTTAACAAATTATGATTTAAATTCAGATGAACAAGCAAAAATAAAAACGATATTAAACAAATTAGAAACAAATCAAAGTTAAAGGAGAAAAAATATGTATAAACAATCTATCAAATACAATTATTCTTGTATCGTGCGCGGGAGCGTCTACGAAACAAATTCGAGAACTGTTTACGAGAGTTTTTGCGATACGCTAAAATGGGATAGAGATAAGGCTAATCAATTCGGCAGACAAGGCACGCCGCTGTACGCAGAAAATTGCGACACAAACAGAGAATTAGCCGTTTGGTTTATAAGCAATCCTAAATATGGCGATACCGACGTTATGCAGAATAATCATATCAACCTTATTAAGCATAACGGCGACGAAATAGTCGAAAAAGTAGCCCCGTTTATCGGCAGTTCTCGCGACACGGGCAGAATTACTTTCGTTAAAACAAAACGGGGATATGAGTTTTTGGGTGTATATAAGCTAGTACAAAACGGCACGACAAGAATTTATAAAAGGATAAGCGATAAATATCCGATTAAATAATAATAAGTATATTTAAAAACAAACGCCGTGCTTGCGTTGTCAAACGCAAGCACGGCGTTACTATTCTATTTTTTACGCTTTATATTGCACGTTTCCGTTTACAATCGTGGCGCAAACGTTAAAGTCGCCGTCTAATACGGTAAAGTCGGCACAATACCCTTCTTTTATCGCGCCGTAGCCTTTAAGCCCTAAATTCGTAGCGGGGTTTATGGTAGCACAGTCCACCGCGTCGGTAAAGTTCACGTCGCAGGATAGTACGAGATTTTTAATAGCGTTATTCATTTTAAGAACGCTGCCCGCAAGCGTGCCGTCCGCAAGGCGCGCTTCGCCGTTTTTGACTATTACCGTCTGCCCGCCGAGTTCCGAAACGCCGTCGGATAACCCTTTGGCGCGCATAGCGTCGGTAATTAAAATCACTTTGTCTTTGGGTTTATTCTTAATCAAAAGTTTAATAGCGGGCGCGCTTACGTGGATTAAGTCGCATATAACTTCTGTATAAAGTTTATCGAACAGCATCGCCGCGCCGACCGTTCCCGCCTGCCTGTGGTGCAGGGGGCGCATAGCGTTATAAGTGTGCGTTATGCAGGAAAGCCCCGCATTTATCCCTTCCGCAATCTGTTCCACGCCCGCGTCGGTGTGCCCCGCGCTGACCGTTGTGCCGTTATGGACGGCGGCTTTAATAAGCGCGACGGCGTTCGGTTCTTCGGGTGCAAGGGTTATAATTCTTATATTGTTGCCGCTGGCTGCGGAAAGTTCCTTGTAAAAGTCCACGTCGGGGTCTTTTAAGTATTTAAGCGGCTGCGCGCCGATATGTTTTTCCGAAATGAACGGACCTTCTAAATGCGCGCCCAAAATTTTCGCGCCGCTTTTTTGCACTTTTATGCAGTCGTTTACGTTTTTAAGCGCTTTTGTAATGTTTTCGGGCGATTGCGTCATAGTGGTGGCGCAAAACGCCGTCGTGCCTTCTTTAACCAAAGTATCGGCGATGGTCAAAAGCGCTTCTTCCGTGCCGTCCATTGCGTCAGAGCCCGCCGCGCCGTGAATATGTTCGTCTATAAACCCCGGAACTACCACTTGCCCCGCGGAATAGGGGTAGCAATCGGTGATATTAAGATTTTCGCCTATCGCCGTTATTTTGCCGTTTTCCACCGCTATATCGGTAGTTATTATTCCTTTGCCTTTTACGTATGCTTTAACGTTTTTAAATCCCGTCATAATTAAAGTCTCCTTGTAAAATATATTTTAGCATTTCGTCGTGTTTCTGTCAACGCGGGGGGTTGATATGTGCTAAAAAATATTAGCGAAAGACACCTTAAAGTTTTTGGGGATTTGTTCTTCGAGTTCCAAAATGACTTCGGTTTTAGAAAGCGCTTCGTCCCACATACTCGCCGAAACGAGTTTCACCGTTTCCGCTATCCACATATCGAACTCTTTTATTTCGTTATGGGAAATAAACGCGTGCAGTTTTTCCTTTGCCGAAACCCACTTTTTTTGCAGCACGTACACGTCGTTTTCATTTGCGGATTTATCTTCTATTTTATCGTACAGCGTTTCGGTGGCGACGGTAAGTTCTCTGAATTCGCCGCGTATAAAAGTGGTTTCGTAAATTATTCCCGCGGCGAGTATAAGCGCCACGATAACCATTGAAAGTGTTGATTTTACCATTTTACGCCCTGCCTTAACGGATAGTTTATTATCTTAAATTTTTCTCTTCTTTTTTTGAAGTAGGCTCTGCCTTCGCCGTCGACGGTCAGCGCTTCGGTGTTTTTAAGCGTCGCGCCGAGAGTACTTAAAAACCCGTGTAATTTTTCTTCGTCGTCTTGCAGAACTTTCAGGTTTTTGCCCAGCAGTTTGCCGTTGTTGATTATAAGTATAGGCATAGAAGACGGCGTTTTTGCGCGTTCAGAATTTTCAAACGCGGACAGTCTGCCGTTGGACTCGAAAATGGCGTAATCCACGTCGTCCAAAGAAAAATAGCCCTGCGCGCGCATAGATTCTATCAGGTCGTCAAGTCCCAAATTGTTCTTTTTGAGTTCGTTCATATCCACGCCGTTTTTGTTGATGACGACCGCGGGCGTTCCCGACAAAACTTTTTTGGGAAGGCTTCCCGATTGTTCTATCAGCGTAAAAAGTTGGTGTAGCAAAAACAGCGCAAGCACCGCCGCTACGCCGTAGATAAGCGGGGTGGAAAGGTCCGCCATAGGAATACACGCAAGGTCGGCGATAATAAGGGTGATTATAAATTCAAATGGTTGCATTTCGCCTATCTGCCGCTTTCCCATAAGTCGCATAACGACCACGAGTATCAGGAAAATAATAAGCGTTCTTATACAAATTAAAGCCATAAATGTAGTATGAATTAAAAGGCGAAAAATATTCCGCAAATATTCCGTCTGCCGCCGTGATAACGCTTGACAAGCCGCGCGCGAAAAGTGTAAAATTTACGGTATAGAGTAGAAAAGGCGCGTTAAGTGTTGCAAAACGGGATGTTGTTTGCAAACGAAAGGGAATTCTCTGCGGTGTCTTTTCGCGTCCGCTATAATAAAGCGGTTTGCCTAAAAAAGGTAAACGCCAAATTTTATCGGATCTCTCTAAACCTTGAAAGGGAGATTTTTTTATGTTTGATTTCAGTAATGCCTTTAATTTTGATGAAATTTTTGCCAACTTTTTAGATTTTTGGTATGCGTACGCGCTTTTATTAGTTTTTTTAGTATCATTTATATTGTTTGTTGTTTTCCGTAAAAAAGTAAAAAGACATAATCTTACGCAGACACAATCTATAACGTATATTTCCGTTTTAACTGCCTTATGTGCGGTTGTAAATGTTCTTACTCAATATCCTGCTACGTATATAGCAATATCGTTTGTTCCGACGATGTGCTTTATTGCTGGATATATGTTGGGGGCAAAAGCCGGTTTTATTATAGGATTTATGGGGGATTTAATAGCGGCAATTGTTTTTCCTGCCGGTCCGTATAATCCGTTTATCGGGATAGCAAACGGACTTATGGGATTTATACCGGGATTTATTTTTGATAATTTTAAAGGGAATATTTATATCAAGATAGTAATTTCTACGGTTTTAACTCTATTTATTTGTACTATCGGACTGAACACTTTTGGACTTTGGTTAATATACGGGTATGGTAAAAAGTCTTTTTGGGCATATCTTTGGGTGCGTTTGCCTTGGCAAGCATTGGTTGCGGCAGGGAATTGTGTATTATGTGTAAGTATAACGAGTATATTACGTAAAGTATTGCCGAAACACAAGTTTTTTCTTGACAATGAAATTATTGAAGATAAAATCAATGATAATTAGAATAATGGAATAGTTAAAATTGTACGCGCGGGGGCAAAGTTGCCCCCGCGCGTAGTTTATGCTTTCTGCGGTTTTTTAAAGAAAAACTTTTTGGTCTTTTCCTTAACTATTTCAAAACTTATAAGACTGAAACCGAACGCTAACAGTCCGTAAAATACGCAGGTTATAACGGAACAGACAATGAAAGTGAAAAATATTCCGAGAAAGTCGGTTAACAAAGTTTCCGCCACAATGCCGACGAGAACCGTGGGCAAAGTTATTGCCGCGGTTGATGCGAGATATTTCACCGTTTTGGGCTTTTCGGGGCACTTTTTACGCAAAAGCATAAGGTTTAACACGGTTGTTATAACGTATACGAAGGAAAACCCGACAAGTAGCGCGTAAATGCCGATAGCGCTTGGTAAAAACCAAATAGACGCAAACATAAACACCCCGCCCGCAACGCAGTATAAAAGCGTTTGCACTTCGCAACCCATAGAATTCAGAATACTCGTCGTAATATTCGAAAGCCCCATAAACAACATAAGATAAGCGGAAGCGGTAAGATATTCGCCGCACTCCGCGCTTGCAAAAACTATAATCCCGATATGTTTTCCGCATACGAAGAATACGGGCACGAAAAAGCAGGTTAAAACGGTTGTGAATTTTATCGCTTTTTCCACGTCGCTTTTAAGCGCCGCGCTCTGCTTTTTATAGTAGTTTTCGGAAATTTCGGGAATTAGTACCAGCGTAAAAGAACCTATTAAAGTGGTCGGAATAAATAAAAGCGGTATTGCTTGCCCCGCCGCCGAGCCGAAAAGGCTCATTGCCTGCGATTCGGTAAAGCCCGCGGCAAGCAGTCTTTGCGGCAGAATTACCGATACCAAAGATATGGCGAGCGAGTTGACCGTTCGCATAGCGGTAATGGGTACGGAAGCGGATATTATGGGGTTAAATTCCGATTTCGGGTTTGCCAACTTGTTTTTCCGCGCAAAAAACACAACGGTTGCAAGCGTAAAAGAAAGCACGTAAGAGCAGACGACCGCAAACCCCGCGCCCAGCGCGCCGTTTGCCTTGTCGTGCATAAAGGTGATAACCGTAATTCCCACGATTATCATACATATTTCTTCCAACAGTTCTATAATGCTGTACGGCAGAAAATCCTTATTACCCCAGAACACCCCGCGTAAAACCGAATAAACCGACGTAAATATAAGCCCCGGTAAAATTATAAAGAAAACTTTAAGACTTCTTTTATCGGCAAAAAGGAAAGACAGTTTATCGCCAAGCGCATAGCATACGGCGCATATGGGAACGGCAATCAAAAGCGTATAGCAAATGGCGGCTGTAATAACTTTTGCGACGCGTTCGCCATTATTTTCCGCGCGGTACTTTGTCATAAGGCGAGAAAGGGTGATGGGTGTTCCCGACGCTATCAGGGTGAATAAAAATCCGAACACCGACAGCGCGACCTGATAAGTGCCTACGCCTTCCGCGCCGATTGCGCGCGATAAATAAATGCGGTATAAAAAGCCCAAAAACTTTTCACATACGGAAAATACGCTGACAACGGCGACTGCCTTAAAAAATCTTCTCATAAACCCGCCTTTAACCTTTTGTAAAATATTCTATTCGGGTATATGGACAAATATAATAACGGTATGGAAAAGTTTTTTTACCGCGTAGTAGAAGGCGATAGCATAGCGGCGCTGTCTTCGCGCTTTAATATTCCGCAGACTGTCATTATAAAATGCAACAACCTTTCCCGCGAGATAAGCGAAGGCGACGTTGTGTTTATACGCGCGCTTACGGGCAAAACCTATCGCGTGCAACCGTTCGATACTTTGGAGAGTGTGGCGGAACGGTTCAACGTAAGCGCGGAAA